>SKIL01000307.1 GCA_007116425.1 Bacteriovoracaceae bacterium
CACCAAATTAAAAAAAAGCCTCCCTGCGGGAGGCTTAATCACTTAGAGAACTTTTTGTAATTCTTCTTTAAGAATTGGAACAATTTGAAACAGATCCCCAACAATTCCATAGTCGGCCTTTGTAAAAATAGGTGCATCAGGGTCAGTGTTGATAGCAACAATAACCTTAGACGTACGCATTCCAGCTAAGTGCTGGATGGCCCCAGAAATTCCACACGCGATATATAGAGTTGGGGCAACCGTTTTACCGGTTTGACCAACTTGCATCGAATGAGGTGCATAACCTGAATCAACAGCAGCTCTTGAAGCGCCAACTGTTGCTCCAAGTACCTCTGCAAGCTCTTCAAGAATTTTAAAATTTTCGGCATTTTTCATGGCGCGACCACCAGAGACAATAATATTGGCTTCAGTCAAATCAACTTTATTACTAGCGCCTTTAACAATCTCTTTAATTGTTGCACGAATATCTCCAGCATTAGCTGAAACTTCATTTAAATCTCCGGCCGCACTTGATGGTGAATCAGCTAAACCAAGAGCATTTGGTCGAACAGTAACAAAGTGAGGTTTGGGGCCTTGGATTTGAACTTTAGCTAAACACTTACCTGCAAAAAGAGGACGCGTTCCATGAAATACATCGCCCTCAAAAACAAAGTTTGTTACATCAGAGGCCATACCAGCATCGAACATCCCTGAAAGTCTTGGGAAAAGGTCTTTTCCGAGTGAGGTTGCTCCAGCAAAGACATAATCGAATGACTCTGAAGAGATAAAATCTTTAAGGGCATTTGCATAGCCTTCAGGAGTGTATTGATCTAACTTATCGCCGTTTAGAACGTGAATTTTTTGAGCACCATATTTAGCGAGGTCATCTTTACCAGAAGCAGCCAGGGTTCCTATTGCAGCAACATGGAGTTCATGACCTGAAAGCTTACCGAGCATTTCTAAAGTAACATTTTTAACCGCTTGGTCAGTGTATTCTGTAAAAACTAATATCTTGGCCATCTTTATTTCCTTTTAATGGTATTAAATAACTTTAGCTTCATTTCTTAATAGTGAAACAACTTCTTCTACAACACTCTTTTGGTTAGCCTCGTCGCTTGCATCAAACTTTTTCCCCGCTGGCTTTTCTGGAGGAAGTTGGAAGTCAGAGTAGACGACCCTTCTATCTTCATCAGAGACGCCAACGTCACTAAGGCTTAAAGTCGTGAGTGGTTTCTTTTTTGCTTTCATAATTCCTGGAAGAGAAGCATAGCGAGGAGTGTTTAGTCCTTTATTACAAGCTACAACTGCTGGAGTACTTACATTGTATACTTCGATTGCTCCACCATCGACTTCTCTTTTGAGCGTAAGGTTGTTGGCATCACCTTCAAATCCAACAATGACAGAAACAGAGGGGAGGTTCATCATTTGTGCAAGTAGTTGAGGGACTTGTAAGCAGTCATCATCAATCGCTTGTTTACCCGTAAGGATTAAGTCCGGAGTTTTTCCAGATTTTTCAATAGCGCCCTTTAGCGCTTTGGCGGTCGCAAATGAGTCGAGATTGTCAGGAGCATCAACTAAGATGGCCTCGTCTGCACCCATGGCCATCGCAGTTCTTAAGGCTTCAGAGTCTTTAACTCCTCCCACTCGAACAACCGTTACTGTTGCACCACTATTGGCCTGCTTGTGAAGTAGAGCTTGCTCAACTGCAAATTCATCGTATGGATTCATAATCCACTTGATAGAGCTAGTTTCAATAAAAGATGCGTCTCCATTTGGTTGTACTTTGGTTTCGGTGTCAGGAACTTGTTTGATACAGACAAAAATATTCAAAATTAACTCCTTGATATATAGAAAAATCAATAGATTTTGCTGAATGAAATAAAGTTAAGAAAAAACAATGCTAATGCATTATAGGTATGTTCAATATACCGGTCAATAAGTGGCGAATCATGACTAGGAAAATAAGCTTATATCTAAATATTGGTGCTGAGGGGCACCGCAGTAGAGGGGAATGTGGTCGGAAAACTGAATCGTTGGCTTAACTTTTTAAAGCCGGGTAATTCTCGCAGAGGTAACACGACAAAACTTCTATCAAAAAGTCGTGGGTGAGGGATTTCTAAATCAGGACTTTGCGTCTCTAAGAATCCATAAAAGAGAATATCTATATCAATTAATCTTGGGCCTTTTGGAACCTTGCGTTCTCTACCCATATCGATTTCAATTTGTAAAAGTATTTGCAGTAAGTCCAATGGCCGTGCGGCTCCGTCTGAGCTAAATTCCAAGACCTGGTTGTGAAAGTCTGGCTGGTCGAGGAAGTCGACAGGTGATGAGAGGTAAATTCGAGACTCTGCAATAAGGGTTAAATGCTCTTGCAACTTTTTCTTTGCCAAAAGTAAGTTTGCAATAGGGTCACCGATATTAGAGCCTGTCGCGATAAAGATGGACATTAGTCTTCCTCTTCTTTCTCTTTTGAGTCGTGATTAGAAGAGTGTTTATAATGATCAATTAATGACGGAAGCTCCGTTCCCTTTGGGGCAACTGGAGGAGATTTAACTCCGCAGGCATAAATGAGAAAAATAATAAAAGGTAAAACTAAAAAAGTGGTGCGCATCTTAAAACTCCAGTGCGAGTCCAATTGATATCGCATCTGAGCCAAAATCGCCACGAATAAACCAACCAGGAACTAATCTTTTAAGACCTGTAACTCCAAAAATAAGCTCGCTTTTTTTGAGATTCTCTAGTCTTCGTAGTTCTGCATCAAGTTCTTCCGGAGTAAGTGTTCCATCGGGCTCACCAGCACCTGGAGCAGTAGCATCAAGAATTTGATAGCCAATGTAAGGTTTAACATAGCTATGAAAAGGTGCAGAAACGGTATACTTAACTTTCAATGTCATGTTGGTAAAAGTTGTATCTAGCTGAGGATTTGGAAAGTCATTAATGACGGTTCGGCCATAGGCAGCTTCAACCCAAATATTATCTTGAAATTGATATGACCAACTACCGTTTAGTTGATTATAGCGTCGTGTAGTTCCATCGTTGTCAATGCCTTCAATAAGGCCTAGATAAACTGAGACAATATTATCTTGGTTGATCTCACGGTTACCATCTTCTCCAAAAATAAGATCGTTCTCAAGAAAAGTCATTTCATCAAATAAGTCTCTTTCGTCTTGAATAATCCCTCGGTCTTCAGATTGTTGGTCCTGTCTAGCCAGTCTGAATGCAGTATCATCTCCTCGAATAACTTGAACTTGTCGGCCTTCTCGAAGACGATTCCAAAGAGTAAGAGAGTAGATTTGGAGTATTTTTATACCAGCAAGATTATCATCAGTTGTTTCAGCAACGAGGGCCCTCACAGCGAGATCGTTATCTAAAACAAGACTAATATAATCGCCACGGGAAAAACCTTGATTGCTATTTGTTAGAATAAAAATTCGCCTCGACTCAGAAATGCGATGGATACGCTCTGTAACAAGTTGAGAACTAGTAAAATCGGAGGGTGACCCCGATCGAGTGGTGGTCTGCCCACCAAAAGTGTCAAAAAGCGACTGACCGTAGGAAATATTGCTTACTAAGAGTAAGTTCAACAATAGGATAAATAGAGGCGATTTAATTGGAGTTATGGCTGACTTCCTTATCAAGCTACTCATGAATAAATTCTATCTTTTCAATAGTATATAAGTCTAGTCAGAACAACAAATTGAAAAAAATTACCTGATCTGAATGGTAGGGTTGTATGGTTATCGCCTAAA
>SKIL01000362.1 GCA_007116425.1 Bacteriovoracaceae bacterium
GCAGCAGAAAGGTTTTCAGTACTCACTTCTAGATTGTTAATCGTCGATTGCATTCTATTTTGAAGTGCACCAAGGTTTGCACGGTTCTCGTTTACTTGGTTAATTGCATCATCAATTACCGCCAAGTTCGATTGAGCGTCTTCTTTAGACATAACTCCAATACCGGACAATCCTAAATCTGAAATCCGAGCTGAAGAGTTTTGTGGCTCATAAGTAATTCTATCGTTTTGCTCATGATTTCCACTTCCAACTTGAAAAGACAAGGTTGTACCTTCACCATTAATCAACTTTGTACCGTTGAATTCTGTGGTGTTAGCAATACGCTCAACTTCCTCAGTGAGGTGTTGAAATTCCATATCACTAAATCTTCTCTCCTGGTCTCCAATTGTATCCGAAGCAGCTTGTGTTGAAAGCTCACGAAGTCGAATTAAAATATTCGATACTTCCTGAAATCCACCTTCGGCCGTTTGAATCATTGAAATACCATCTCCTGCGTTTCGGGTCGCTTGCTGTTGAGAGACAATTTCAGCTTTCATTTTTTCACTGATTGCCAACCCTGCAGCGTCATCCCCTGCCTTGTTAATCCTCTGACCAGTAGCTAATTGTGCCATCTGATCTTGTTTGTTTCTCACACTCTTGTTCAGCGCATTTTGAGCTTGAAGCGATTGTGTGTTGGTGTTGATCCTTAGTCCCATGATTATTCTCCTCGAATCATTACACCTCCTTGTAGGTTTGAAAAAATAACAACCTTGTTATTTTTGTTACTCATCAGCATCCCCAAAATGCTGTACCTAGTTATTCGGAGATCGGACCACAGTACTTGAGTCTTTTACGGCAAAAAAAGGTAATAAAATCAAAGGCTTATACAAGACAGAACTAGTCGGGTATTTATCTATTTGAAATTAAAGGGACTGCTGAATTTTTTGGATTGTATTAGTTGTAGAAAGGCCTTCTACAAACTTGAGGCTTTGAACCGTTCCCCCATTTTCGAGCACAATGTCTGAGCCGACAATTTGCTCAACACTCCAGTCTCCACCCTTAACAAGGATATTGGGAACAACAGCTTTTATTAACTCATATGGTGTGTCTTCATCAAAGATTTCAACGTAATCAACACACTTTAAGTTTTCTAATACATATTTTCTATCGTCTTGATTATTTATAGGTCTTGAGTCACCTTTTAATCGTTTCACACTTTGATCTGAATTCATTCCGATAAAAAGAATGTCACCCAAAGATTTGGCCTCGTTAAGGTACTCGACATGTCCTCGGTGCAAAATATCAAAGCAACCATTTGTAAAAACAATTGTTTTATCTTGGCACGAATCTAAAAAGAACGATCCTTCACGACTCAACTTAAACATAATCAATTGGCCTTTTTCACAATCTTTGTATCAGATAGCTTTCCTTGAAAATCAAAGAGCATGGGCATTGCAAACAAAGGGATAGAAAATAAGGACACAATCGATCTGACCGTCGTCTGTCCCAATGTCACTCGATCACTTTGAGAATTCTCCAAGCTTGAAACTATTTTTAATCCAAACAATGCTTTTCCTGGAGTTGAAACAAGGTCTAACAAACTAAAAAATGTAATATAGAACAGTGAAAAGATTCCAATCCCATATAAGGTAAGATCAAAAACTCCTAGAATACTCAAAAGCTCTATATGTGTCATTTCAATTAAATTAAGAGTTAGAAGGCTTACCGAAAAAAGTGCTCCAGTCAAAATAATCATATCGATTATCCAGGCCATGGCACAAAGGTATTTCGGGGCTTCTTTATTAAGTTTGTGTCTTAGTTTATTTGTCTCTTGTTTATCAGTAACCTGCTTAGCCTCAGGCGTTTGAACCAATTGAGTTATATCTGCCTCTGTTGACGAATAAAAGGCGCTTAGACCATCAGGAGAACTCTCCATAGATCTTTGCAGGATTGCTTTTTGAGTAGTCGTAGATGAACTACTTCTGAACGGAGATTTTTTAACTTGAGTACGTGCTCTAGCGATAGATTTTTTTTCTTCTTTGTGATGAAAGCCAAGTCCTTTAGTAATCGGCTTAAACTCAAAGGCCATTTCATCTAGAAGATCATCTGATTCATCATAATCAGTCCGCTCTCGATTTGAATTTAAAGAATCTAAGGCGGCCTTTCTGATAACTGGACTGATCATACTTTCGTCTTTTACTTGCGAAAGCTTTGATCCCACTTGTTTTTCACCATCTCTAGACATAGCTATTCCTCTTTAATTGACTTCAAACAATAGAATGACACAGAAGTCACAAGGCATCAATTATTTGATTGGTGGATTATACTTTGACCATAGCCCATCGCAGCAGCAACAGCAGTAGGTGTACGCAATATATGATCACCAAGTTGCAGCTCTACTGCCCCGAAAGAAAGTATCTCCTGTTCTTCGTTCAAGCTCCAACCACCTTCAGGGCCAATAAAAAACACTAATTCTTCTATATTATCAACTTTTTTGTAATTTTGTGTTCCATTTGGTGAGAGCAGAAATAAGTTTGAACCTGCTCTTTGCTCTAATTTCTCAGCGAATTCTATCTCTGGTTGGTAGGGATTGTTTGATTGTATTAGGGCACTTTCAACAACAGCATGTAATCGATCTTTTTTAAGATGAGATATTTTCAGCTGAGAAAACTCTGACTCGTATAAAAATATTTTTTTCACACCAAGCTCAACGGACATTTTTATTGATAGCTCTAGTGCATCTCTTTTAGGAAGGCCTAAAAATAAATTTATAAATCTTTTATCTTCTATTTGTTCGCTATGGAGAACCTCTAATTTTACTGATTTTTTATCAATTGATAAAATTTTTGTTATGACTTTCAATCCCATTCCATTGAGTAAAAGGATTTTTTCGTCTACCTTTACTCTTACAACCTTTGTCAGGTGATGATGCTGATCACCTGAAATCACTACCGATTGACCGGTCTCAAATTCACAGTGTTTTTGTTCGGATGAAATTAGTATCGCTCTCATTTCTTTATAAAATGGATACAGGCCCAGTCATCTTTAAATACAACATTTGATTCTTCAAAATTAGTATACTCACTTCTGATACTTTCACATTGCTCCCGTAAAATACCAGATACGATTAGATCGCCACCAATCTTAACCGAGCGATCAATCACATCTTTCTCTTGCAAAAGAACCGGCTCTAATATGTTTGCGAAAACAAGATCAAACTCTCTCTCTACCGTGAAGTTTTTTCTCGATACAATTCTTTGACCATTAAGTATCGACTCATCAAAGTTTAAAGTAAGATTTTGAACACAATTATCAAGAGCACGAGTATCGATGTCACAAAACTCACAATAAATTCCACGCAACTTTTTTAATGCAGCAATACCCAATATCCCAGAGCCGCATCCAAAATCTAAAACCGATTTAATGTCAGTACGCCTTCTAATGTCTTCAAAAATTTTCAAACAGAGGTATGTTGTCTGATGATCACCAGTACCAAAACCCATTCCAGGATATATGATAATATCATTCTCAGGGTTTAAGTTCTCCTGCTGCCATTCGGGAACAATTCTTAGTTCATCAGACACTTCTATTTTGTTAAAATATTTTCTCCATTCAGCATTCCAGTCCTCCCAATCGAGAACAAGAAGTTCTGCCTCTAACCCTTCACGACTAGTTATTTTTTCAAAAAATACCTTTGATCTGTCAGAATAGTTATTTTTACAAAAATATACCTTTAGAAAATTACCCTTGCGGCCTTTAACAAATTCTTCAATTTCTTTGAAAGCTTTTGAATCGGCACCACTAGCTGTAAATGAGTCTTGTCCCAACACCTCATCAACCGTTTTCTCATCAAGTGAAAACTCTTCGATGCCATCTGCTTCACAATCATATGCATTAGTCTCGACAACTGCTTTTTCATCCGTCGAGCTTATATTAACCAGCACTACCGAATATTTTTGCTCTTTATTGCTCACGACAACACTCTTTTGTTATATTCAAAAATGGCCCAAAACTTCCATTTGGCATCATTTTTGGGATTTCTACACAGCTTGAACTCTTCCAAATAAGCCTAGGGTGCCACAAATTTATATAAGCAAACTGCTCATTAATAATATTAGACACCTTGTTAAAAATCTTAACTCGCTTGGCACTATCTTGAGTTTTCTCAGCTTTTGATAAAAGCCTATCTACCTCTTCGTTGATAAAATGCCCACGATTTCCTCCGTGGGGTGGAATCTTTTCTGAGTGAAATGCAAAATCCAGCATTTCTGGTCCCGTAAAGCCAATCCATTGTCCTAAAACAATATCGTATCGACCTTGCCTAAAGCTGCGCATAAATGTGCCCCATTCTTGTACTGTAATATCAACTCTGACAGGGCCACGTTCCCAAAAATCACTAATAGTTCGTACAATTTCCTGAGTGGAGCGAGTACTAGGAGTTTTCCAATCTAAAACAAGAGGATTACTTTCACTATAACCAAGGTCTTTAAGAATTTTTATTCCCTTCTCAGGATTGTATACATTGTTTACGTCTTCACCGGTATAGAGTGCTCCAAATGCGGGTGAAAACATTCCTTCGGATCTTATCGCGTTTCCACGCAATTTATACTTTATTATTTTGTCTCTTGGGGTAAGCATGGCCAATGCTTTTCGAACTTTTTTTTGCGAGAGGGCCTCACGACGGTGATTAATACTTAAATAGATAAAATTTGAAGTATCAACTTCCCAAAAATTTAATTTCTCTGGATGATTCTCTCTCAGCCAATCAATCTTTCGAGGAGACATATGAGCGACAGAAAAATCTATTTCTCCATTTATTAATTTTAATGCGAGAGTTGTTTCATCTCTAACGACTTTAAAATCTAGCACTTTCTCACTTGCATCAATTGGGACTAGCTCAATACTCAATGGTCTGATTGTCGACAAATGATAGCTTCCAGCTCCGACTATTTGACTAAGCTCTGGGGCCTCATCAAAATCTCCCTCAATTTTGATGACTTTCATAAGCACTAAATTTGACAGTGCATCTAAGTAAAACTGGTCAAAATATATATCGAGTTCACTTTCATTTTTTACATTAATTTTTTTGATATTTTGAAAGGCAAACCGAAATACAGATCTAATTTTCTCTTCGTCAGAGAAATATTTCCATGAGTTTAGTACATCGATGGCCCTCACAGGTGTACCATCCCAAAATCTAAAATCATCGCGCAACTTAAAAGAAATTTTATATCCACCATCATCTAAAAAATGTTCTTCAAAGCTTTTACACAAACGACACTCAAACTCCATTTGGTCATTAAAGTCAACGAGTGAAAGATGGACAAGTCGATTAATGTTTTGAGAATTTGCATCTGTTGCAAAAAAAGGATTTAAATTACTAGGCCGACTTGATAAGGCAATTGAAACAATTTTGTCTTCCTCTTTGCACTCAGAATTTGCAAAAGCATTTCTTGAACCAGAGAAAAAAAAGAGTATCACTCCAATCAAGATGATAAAAGTTGAGTTGACATGGTTCATTTATATTTCATCCACCTATAAGTCATTAATTTTAACAAAATACCATTGATTTGATATATTGTGAAAAGAACTATTAACAGAGGCGCAATACTTGTCTATTTCAATCGAGATTAAACCACTTGGTGGAGTCGCTCAGATCGGCTCAAATATGACTCTTATCAATTATCGAAATCATGAAATCGAGCAAAATATTTTAATCGACTGTGGCATCTTATTTCCATATGAAGATGTTTTTGATTTAAATTATTTAATCGCTGATTTTACCATGCTCGAAGACATTATCCCAGATGCCATCATCTTTACTCACGGACATGAAGACCATATTGGTGCAGTTTCTCACCTCATAGAGGCTTACCCTAAAATTGAAATGTATGCTACGAAGTTTACGATAGGCCTTATTGACGAGAAGCTTTCACGCCTCAACCTCAGAAAAAAAATTAGGCCACTCGAATTTAATCGTTCTTTAAACTTCGACAAACTTGAAATAACCCCTGTACATGTGAACCACTCCATTCCTGATACAGCAGGGCTTATTATTCATTCTAAAGAATTGGATTTCTCCGCATTTTACTGCTCTGATTTTAAAGTCGATCTTGAAGATTTTTATGAACCCGCTTTTAATCTTAAGGCCTTAGAAAAAAAGTTCTCATCCTCATCACGCCGACTTGCCTTACTTGATAGTACAAATATCACGGCCCAACAAACCAAAACACTTTCAGAGAAAGAACTTGTTCCTGGATTAAAAAAGATTGTTGAAAGCTCGCCTTCACGTTGCTTTATCACCTCATTCGCATCAAATATTCATCGAATTCAAACTGTTTTTAATATTGCCAAAGACCTTGGTAAAAAGGTCGTACTTTATGGCAATGCTATGAATAAATATACACAAATAGCTCAAGCCACTGACCACTTAGATACTTATCGTCTTGAAAGAGACGTGGACCAAATAAGGCCTAGTGATGAAAATCTCATTATTTTAGTTTCTGGATGCCAAGGTGATTTTAGGAGTGCCGTAAGAAGAATTGCAATGAATGAAGATAGTCGCTTTCGGCTTAAAGCTGGCGATCGATTTATTTTCAGCTCAAAGTCTATACCAGGAAATGAAAAGAAAATTGGTATGCTGGCAAATAGTATTGTGGAATTAGGTGCAGATGTCTTCTTTTCTGGTGATCATAAAATTCATGCTTCTGGGCATGCGGGAAAAGAAGACTTAAAGCTTGTCTATGATCATCTCAAACCGACTCATGCGTTTCCAATTCATGGTGAAAGCCTGTTTTTAAAAGAACACCGACGCTTTATCCAAGAGAATTACCCTGAAGCTGAAACGTCCACCTTTTATAATGGTGATAGTATTTTAGTTACGACAAGTTCTATTGAGTTAACACCTAACGACCCCAAAGAACCTATACTTATCCACGGAAAGGGTTTACCACTCGAAAGGAGTAAAATTTCTGAACGTAGAAAAATAGCACAAAACGGTACGTTTATTTTGTCTGTACTCATTGAAAAGAAAAAAGTTCAGTTTCAGTCTCAGACGGTTGGCCTTCCAGATGAGCACACGCCCGAGAACAAAACGATTCTCTCAACTATTCAAAGTTGTTTAGATGTGAAAGACCCAGCAGAAGAAATTCGAATTCGCTTGCGACGAATCTTTTCTGAAAATCTCGGCTATAAACCTATTACCTACGTTTTCATTCATCGCAAATAATTTATACTAATATTTGGACGTTTATGAGTATAGATAATAATTTAATTGTCATTCTTTTGTTATTTGTCATTTGTGCGCTGGCACTAATTATCGTTATATTGATTTTCTTTCTTTTAAAAGTTCTTTCAAAAGAATCTCCAAAAATAGATGGCCCGCCCCAGGCATCAGAGTCTCCTAGACCTTCGGTCAATCGCTCATTTTGTTCATTTCACTCTGAAGAGCATGCAGTCAGCACTTGCGCTATTTGCCATCAATCTATTTGTCAATCTTGTTATAGAGAAACAGATGGCCTTCACTTTTGCTCTGAGCACCTACGAACCTATACAGAAAACCAATGGGCCTTACTCTCCCAAGTCCGATCTTCTGTTGAACAACCGGAAGATGGACTTGAGGTATATTTGTTTAAAACACAATTATGGGATAAAGATTTAACACCTTCATACCTTGTTACTCATTATCAAATAGACGTTCAAGGTGACTATGTTGAAACCCTTACGAGCTTATATGTTAAGGAAAGTGAACTAGAAAGCCTACAAGAACAATTTCATGCATATAAAAAGGCCTCCCAATAAGGGAGGCCAATTGTCGGGGGGATAGGCGACAGAACTTAGACTGTTCTGTCATCTAAATTGTCATCTTTTCTTAAATAGCTAGGAGTATCTAGCTCTTCCTCATCGAAGTTAATAAATCCAAGCTTTTCAGCAATAGATTTGGCCCGACTTTGCGATGATGTTCTCTCTGTAGGTCGCGCCTCTCTTGATGAATACTCTCTTGCAGGCTCAGGTCTTTTTTCATATCGAGAAGCTGCTTCTTTAATGTTTTTAATTAACTCTGAAGCTTTTTCTTCTGTATCCTCAGATGCTCGGACTGCTCCCTGAACTCTTTGGCGATCTTCATCGGCCCACTCTCTTTCGACCGATCGACCTCTTGGTTCCTCGGTTTCTGCTGAGACATTACTTGCATTTGCCCATGGGTCGCGACTGTCAGTTTCGAGAGCTCTGTTTTCATTTGTAGGAGTTGGACGATCCCGATTTGGCCCTATACTGTCTGTCATCCTGTCACTTGATTCTTCTTTAGTAACAACTTGCCCAAGGTTTGCATTCTGTCTAGGTGTAACAATATCAACATCTCTTAATGTTTTTGTTGTCACTCTGTCCCTACCACCTAATCCAGTAGCAATGACTGTGACTTTTACATCATCTTCTAAATTTTCATCAATCACTGTTCCAAAAATAATTTCTGCATCTTCATCTGCAGCTTCCATAATCAATGTCACGGCCTCATTTGTTTCATGCATGGTCAATGAGTCATTACCTGTGATGTTGATAATAATTCCCGTAGCCCCATCAATAGTGATGTCCTCTAACAAGGGAGAGCTAATCGCCTCATTAGCCGCCTTGATTGCTCTATCAGGACCACTACAAAATCCTGTTCCCATAAGAGCAAGGCCTTTGTTTGCCATCACAGTCTTCACGTCTGCAAAGTCAGCATTAATATGACCTGTATTATTAATAAGATCTGAAATACCGCGGACAGCATTTAATAAGACTTCATCTGCCTTTTTAAACGTATCAACAAGAGATAAGCTCTCTCCTGCAAGATATAATAATCTTTGATTTGGTATAGTAATTAGAGAGTCTACATTTTCTTCTAAAACCTGAATCCCTGATTCGGCCTGACGAAATCTTTTTTTCCCTTCAAATACAAATGGTTTTGTCACAACACCCACTGTGAGTGCTCCCATTTCTCTAGATAGCTTTGCAATGACAGGTGCTGCTCCTGTTCCTGTACCACCTCCCATTCCAGCGGTAACAAAAACCATATCTGCGCCTTCTAGAACTTCACTGAGTCTTTCATACTCATCAAGTGCGGCCTTTCTTCCAACCTCTGGATTTGCACCAGCTCCTAGTCCTTTAGTAATTTCTGAGCCTAGCTGAACTTTCACATCCGCCAAGCTTACATTTAGTGCTTGAGAATCTGTATTGGCAACAATATATTCAACACCAGAAAGTCCGGCCCGAATCATTGTGTTGACGGCGTTACAACCGCCACCACCAACACCAACTACTTTAATTTTTGCACCATCCGCTAAATTTCTTTCTTCCTCTGAAATTTCAAACATAATTTTCCCCCCTTAGAAAATTTCGCGCAGAACAGATTTCAGCGAATCACTGAGGCGACCCATGATATCAATCTGTCCTGTTATCTTATCATTTACATCTGTTCGTCCTCGCATATGGCTCGACTCAATTAATAGTCCGAGCACGGTTGAGAACTTTGGATTTTGCATTATATTTGTCATCCCACCAAATGGCTTTGGATAACCTATTTTGGTAGGGCGACCGATAATATACTCTCCCAACTCCGGAAGACCTTTAATCAAAGCTCCCCCACCAGTCAGAATAATACCGCCAGTTATTTCATTTATTACGCCCTTATCATCAATTACATTTTTAATGATATCGAAAAGCTCTTCAGCTCTTGCTCCTAAAACTTCAGCAATCATCGATAGTTGAATTTCTCTTGATCTTGTTCCCGCAATTCCTTGAACAGTTATATGTGCTGATTGATTAACTGTTTCTTTTAAAACACACCCATGATTAATTTTAATTCTTTCTGCTTCTGCATGTGGAATTTTTAAAGCTACCGCCAGATCATTTGTAAAATGGTTTCCTCCGACAGGAATGATTTGTGAGTGTACAAGGCTATTTTCTTTCCATATGGCAATGTCCGTTGTTCCACCACCAATATCAACAAGTACGACACCTAGCTCTTTTTCCTCTGACGATAAAGTAGATTCAGAGGAAGCAATTGGCTGGAGTGTAACATGTTCTGCCTGAATACCCGTTTGTTCTACACACTTCACTAAGTTTTGAATAAGGGAAATTGCTCCCGTAACAATATGAACATGAGCCTCCAAGCGAACGCCACACATTCCAATTGGATCTTTGATTCCTGAAATATTATCAACTCTAAATTCTTGAGGAATAACGTGAAGAATTTCTCTGTCAGAAGGGATCACGACGGCCTTGGCAGCTTCCATGACTCTTTCAACATCGGCCTCAGTTATTTCCTTTCCCTTAATCGCAACAACACCCGAGCTATTAAAACTATAGATGTGGCTTCCAGCAATCCCAATCGTCGCCCGAGTGATATTCACACCTGCCATTAATTTTGCTTCTTCAAGTGATCCTTGAATTGAGCGCACAGTTTTATCAATATTAACGACGGAACCTTTTTTCAGTCCATGACTTGGGGCCGTCCCAATACCGATAATTTCAATTTCTGAGTTTGGATTTTGAACACCGACAATCGTACAAACCTTGGTTGTACCGACATCTAGTCCAACTATAAGATTTTTTTCGTTCATGAGATTCCTTTCTCACTTTTAAAACAGAATCATTCTGCCCACTTGACGAATTAAGAGTCTAATCAAGACTCTCCAATCTAAATTTTATTGCCTATCATTAAACTTGACAACCACTTTTTCAGTATTAGTAAGATTTATAATGCTAGGCACCCTATCTTGATCTCCTAGAAAACCTATAATTCGCTGTAATTTTGTAACCTTATCAGCCCATAAATTATCGCCCATAAATACACTAGAGGGCTGGCCATTGACCGACATAATAATGGTTAACTCATTGTCTTCATTGAGGATAACTTCTGCAAGATACTGACGAAATCGCGGTTCCATCGAGCGTATGAGGTAGGCGATAGTATGCTGAAGCTCACTATCAAAGTCTCCAACAGGTATCGCTAGATAGGGGAGATCACCTGAAATTTTATCTTCAGCACGTAAAAGAACTTCATATGTTGGGTCAAATAACTGACCATTCTCAACCAGTATTGCTTCATATGATTCAAGTCCTGCGTTTTTGTAAATTTGAACCTTCATTAAGGGCACAGGACAATCAAACCGAAAATAAAGCAGCCTTTCATAAGGATCATAGTCAATTTGATAATCAGTAATAAAATACTTCTCATCGATTCTCTCATCGAGAATATGTTTTTTAACATCTCTCAATGAACGGCTTTCTTCAAACACTCGAACTAGGTCCATCGTTAATGTCCCAGCTGTACGAGAAGGACACGCTCCAAAGAACGTTCGGTAATTAACTCGATTTTGAGTCGATAAACTTGATAGTGAAGGACTCGAAAAGGCCGTCGGGGACAGCGTTATGGCCAACGCACCAAATGTGAAATATTTGGTCAGTGGATGTATGATTTTTTTAAAACTCAAATTCAACATCAAATTTAATTCCATATTGGAGGTAAAGTTCATTTTTTATTAAACTTATGACCTTTACCACATCATCATAACTTGCATCATCCAAGTTAATTAAAAAGTTGGCATGAGTGTGACTTATTTGAACACTGTCTTTTACAAAGCCCTTTAATCCCATTATATCGATAGATTGTCCGGCTCTGCAACTTATCTTATCTGACAAATAGTTTTTAAACATACAGCCGCATGTATTTTCTTTTAATGGTTGCGTCTGATTTCTCATTTTTAAATATTCTGTAATTTTCTGGCGAACTTGATCATCATAACCATTATGACTCAGTTCAACCTCAACAATAATTTCACCTGGCCCTAAGAAATTATTCTCTCTATAGCTAAACTTTAAATCCTGAGCAGCATATATTTTCTCAGTTCCAACCGGAGTGATCGCTCGAACTTTTTTTACAAGAGGCCCGATCTCTCCAAGACCGGTTCCTGCATTCATAAACACGGCACCTCCAAGGGAAGCCGGAATGCCAGTAAAGACCTCCCATCCCCCCAATCCTAATCGAGAAGCAGCAGAAGTTAAGACTGCAAGAGAAACACTTGCTGGTAATACATACGATGGACGTATCTCATTTAAAATATTGCGATCGAATTCAAAGTCTAATTTTAGATAAATAAACGTAGGGCGATTTTTTATTAGCTGATTTGCCCCCCAACCCAATACCTTATATTCGACTTCATTTTCAGTTAAAAAAGAGACAATTTGCTTGAGCTCATCAACACTCTTCACCTCAATCAGATCGGCAAATGATGGGATCTTCATGGTTGAATAACTTTTTAAGTCGGCCTCTTCTGTGTAAAGACTAGTAAAGTTACCGGCCGAGAGAAAGTTTTGGATTAACTCCTGCTTTCTAGCCACGACCTCACCTCTCTTCCGATACTCCCGGCACCCATGGTCACAATTATTGTCTCTGTGCCTAAATATTTCTCAATAATTGGGCCAATAGATTTCACGGAGTCAAACTCTTCAGAAATTTTTGGGTGAAGCTGATTAAGATCCTTAGATAAACGAGTAGAATCAATACCACTAATAGGTTTTTCACTCGCAGCATAGATAGGACTTAAATAAACCTTATCCGCATCATTAAAACAATGTAAGAACTCATCCCAACAATCTCTTGTTCGACTAAAGCGATGCGGTTCAAAAATCGCAACAACCTTACGCCCTTCTGCAATTTTTCTTACTGTTTCCAATGTTGCTCGAATTTCTGTGGGATGATGTCCATAATCATCAATAAGAACAAATGATTCATCTTTTAATAAAGTTTGAAATCTTCTTCCAACGCCATGAAATGACTTCACACCACTCAAGATGCTTTTTGTATCAACTCCAATATGTTGAGCGATAGCAATTGCCCCCAAGCAATTTAAAACATTATGTCGACCAGGAATGTGAATAACTGCGCGACCAATCTCTTCTCCCTTGATAACCAAGTCAAAGCTCGTCTCTTCAAGGCCATAAGAAATATTTTTTGCTAAAATATCTAGCTCAAATTCAAACTCTTCGTCATCGAGGCCAAAGGTTAACCAAGGCTTTTTCATGACATCTCTTAATTTTTGTAACTTTCTGTCGTGCATATTAAGAGCACAAACCCCATAGAATGGAATTTTATTCGCAAACTCCTCAAATGCTTCCATCAATGTTGAGTCTGAACCATAGTGATCCATATGATCATTATCGATATTTGTAATGATGGAATATATAGGGTTGAGTAGTAAGAAAGAGCCATCTGACTCATCGGCCTCTGCAACAAGATACTGGCCAGTTCCCACCCGAGCATGACCTTTAAGGTTATTGACAATTCCACCAATAATATAAGTTGGATCAAAGCTTCCCGATGTAAGGATTGTGGCCAAAAAACTTGTGGTCGTGGTTTTTCCATGAGTCCCACCGACAGCAACACC
>SKIL01000355.1 GCA_007116425.1 Bacteriovoracaceae bacterium
ACTTTATCACTTGAGTTTCACCTCGCTTCTCTTTCTGAGATTGAAAAATATCAACACCTAGAAAACGACGAGCTCCTCAAGCAGCTTTCAGAGGAAATCCCTAAACAGTTCCCTATTAATTTTCACTTAAACTTTGAAGAAAAAAGAGAATTTGAAGAACTGTCTCTCTATGAGAAGTTGAGACGCTACATACCAATTGCTCACTTTGAAGAAAGTTCGATTGACTTTGATCCGAACAAGATTGATCGAATACTCAATTTGGAAGTCATACAATGAAAGCATTACTTGTTGTCGATGTTATCGAAAATAACACAAGAACAGTTACCACTCTAAAAAACAAACTCTCCTCCATTGAGCATGTAGAGCAAGTAGTAATTAAAATATTTAATGAAGAGGAGGGGCGTCTTTCAAACAGCGACGATTTAAACCTCGAAGAATTTAGCTATTTAGCAATTGATGACTATTCTCCAGAGTCGCACACCTCAATGGTGAAAGTTTTTGAATTATTTAAAAATCACCCCGTCAAAAAAATTATTTTTGCAAATATGTTCGAGATTGAGAGGTGTCTCTTCTTGCATGAAGAGTTTCTGCCAGATGTTATCAATGACCGTTATTCAGACATAAATACATTCATAGCGTCTCTTACGGAGAAAGGAATTTTAAATGAGTCTTGAGCAGGTCCTTCTTGAAAGAAAGAAAAACCCTCAAGGGGAATTTTTTGTTAATTTATTTGAGTGGTGCAACCTCTCTTGTAGTTTTTGCTGGCAAGATCACGATGACTGGAGTGGTATCGACTCAATTTCACAAAGAGCAGAGGAGATTGTTGAAACTTTAAAAAAAGACCCTCGTACAGACTTTGATATCAATATTATGGGGGGAGAACTTTTTGCGGACGAAGTCCCAGATCAGACCTTCTTAGACTATGAGATGCTGGTCCAATACATCTTTTTTCATACAAAGCTCTTAGGAAAAAATGTTCAAATCAATTGGGTTTCTAATCTCGTTTTCGAAAAAGACCGGGCCCTCAAGCTCGTGCAAAGGCTACAATCACAAGGTTACAACACACCAATAGCAACTAGCTATGACCCTAGAGGACGGTTTACCCCCAAGACAAGGGAAACGTTCTTTAAAAACTTTAAAGTTTTTTCTCAAAGCAAGCTTTTAAAGAACATCAGTGTTGTTTTAACACGTCCAAATATTCAAGCAATACTCAAAGGAGACTCTGGCCTAAGTGAGATTTACGAGAACTACTCAACACCTTTATTTTTTGATTTTTATTCACCTGAAAAAAGTCATGAAATCAACTCCCCTAGTGATAGGGAGCTACTCGATTGCCTACACTATATCTACAATAAGTACCCAAAAAGCTCTCCCATAAAAGAGCTTGTCGGTCAAAATTTTAACTACATGACCTGTCGTAGTTCATATATTATTGGGCCTAGGGGTTTCACAGGAAAATGTAAAAGTCTTGTGAGCAAAGACCTCATTGAATCATTTAAGACACAACATAAGCTTGAAGATAACTCCAGAATGGAGCAGGAATTTGTGTCAAAAATGCAGTGCTCGACTTGTCGACACTTTGATAGGTGTGGACTTAGCTGCTTTCTTCAGCACGATTTCGGTGCTCGCTCAGAGCTTGACGAATGTTTTATGAGACTGTTTTATGACAGTTTGGAAAACGTATGATCTACGAATTTCTCATGCAACAAAAGCACTCCCATACGATCGAAATAGAACTCCACCTATTTGAAGGGTGTAATCTTTCATGTGGCTTCTGTTGCCAAGAACATGATGACTTTGACTTTAACAATAATCGCCTTCAAGAAAAGCTCAAAATTCTGGGGGATTTTATTGACAGCAAAATGGCTTATAGTATCGAAAACAACTCCAATTGGACTGTCAATATCATGGGAGGAGAGCTTTTTGCGGACCAAAATCCAGACGCTTTCTTTGATCTTTATCAAGAGTGTGTGGATTTCTGCCAAAAAACAATTCCTCGAAACAAACTAGACATAAGTCTTACAACCAATCTTGTTTTCACAAAACGTAAAAGGGTTATGAAGTTTCTTTCTGACAACCAGATAAATCTCACAGTTAGCTATGATTTTGCAGGAAGAAACTGGAGTAAGAGTCAATTTTCTCAATACAAAGAGAATCTCAAATTTTTCAAAGACGACATCACAAGAATTAATATGACCCTTCATCGTCCAGCAATAAAAAGAATGATTGCCCAGAAAGATATTATTTTTGATTATTTCTACCATTATCCCTATCCAATAGACTTTACCTGGTACGTCCCAGACCTAAAGAACTCTAAACACTACATGCCCAATGATGATGATTGTCTTATGGCCTTGCAGTTTTTACGAGACAACTACCCTAAAGTCGACCTGATTTCTAACTTAATAAACAATGACATTAATCCTATACAGTGCTGTAGTGAAAATCGCATCTTAATAGATGCATTCAATAATACTTCAAACTGTATGTATCTCGATTATGGTCAAAAAAACTTTTCGACACCGATTGATAGAGACTCTACGAAGAGTTTATTTCACAGCTATATTGAAAAGAAAGGCTGTTTAACATGCCAACATTTTAATAAATGTGGTCTCTATTGTTTTGTTGCAGAGGATTTCAAGCATAAGCAAGAAAATGCTCTGTGTTTTTTAAAAGAATTTCTGAATGAAACAGTAAAGGAGTCAATTTAAGTGGGTCAGATTAATACTTTTTCAACACCAATTCACTATCATAAGAATGTTTTTGAAAAAATTCAAAATCAGGCCGATCAACTTTTCAATCAGCTCACTCAAGATATAAAGCAATCTTCAACACACTCTGCCCCAGTTGGAGATTATGAAGCTCTTCCTGTTCCAATCAAGGAAGTTTTACGTCCATATATTATGAAGTACTATAACCAATGGATGGATGGGGATCGAGACAACCCTTTAAGTTCTGAAGTTTTAAACAACACTCTACACGATGTTTATTGTCCACATGCTGAGATAAAATTTGATCTTAAATATTGGTTCACAGTTTTGCATAAAGATCAGTTCATTAATCCTCACACCCACCATGTTTTCAAAAGTCTTTTCACATGCGTTCTGTACTTAACACCAGTGAGAAAAGAACTTGGAGGAGAACTGATTGTAACCAATCCGAATTTGGCCATGGCCTCATTCCCATATGGGCGTTGCGACTACCTTGTTTTTAGACCTCAGGTATATGATTTCATTCTACTTCCTAGTTTTGTTCAACATCAAGTCATGAGTTATAAAGGTGAAGAGCCTCGAATCAGCATGGTCGTGGAGTTTATTTACTCCCGAGAGGTAAAGAGTGATTGATGATCAGATCATCTCAGAACACTTAAAAAAAAATGGTTTTTACCATATCTCGCCTGAGGATTGCTCAACTTATAACAAGTGGAGTTTGCAGCTTCGAAAGCTACTCGACAAATTTGAGTGGATAGAAGATCCCGAAAATGTATATCGCCAAGTACCATTTTGGGTAACATTAAAAGATGAAAAAGGGAGTAATGCTGAATCGCTTATATCCACAACATTAAAAACACACCTTGAACATCGTCCGTTTTTAAGCGGCCATAAAATTTTTTACCCTTTAATTGACGCTTGGGAAGGAGTGGAAGAAAGACTCCAATGGCACTCGGATCACAAAGACCCTTATGATATTACGATGCTATTTTATTACTATGATTTTTCAGCT
>SKIL01000050.1 GCA_007116425.1 Bacteriovoracaceae bacterium
AAGCTGTCGGGCCGAAGTCAAAGTTTTGCTTTGGAACAAACGGTAAACTAATCAACGTGAATGAAAAGGCCAAGATCAAGCAAAGCTTGGATCGATTTAAAATATTATAAATGAGCCAATCTCTAAGCTTTGTTCCCATTATTTCGCATCTTTATGAATACTTAACTGTTTTGGATAAGGCTCAAAATAATACTGATCAGCAAGATAAGTTTGATTATATTTATGAACAAAATAATCTAAGAATTTGACGACTGTAATATACGGAACATGTCCTCTATCGTAATCATCTACCAAATCTAAAAAATACTTTTTATCACAAGCAGATAATTCTTTCTTAAAATATCCAAGTAAATGATAAAATACGTTTTTACGACTTTTTTTGGATGGAGACTTAGCCTTTAGAACCTCAAAAAACTTTCTTCGATATAATGCAAAGAGATTATTTATCTCATGACTTTCATGTCCCTGAGCTGCAAGTCGACCCAGTTCTGCGACTTGGCCATGATCATACTCCATTAAAATATACTTATATCTCCGATGAAAACTCTGAAGAGCAGAAATCCTTTTCTCAAGTTTATGAAATTGAAAAAAGGCCATAGATTGCCTAACAAAATCTTCTCTTAATTGAGTATTAATAATTCGCCCACTATCGATAACAGGTAGCTCAGGAATAGCTTGAGTTAACTGCTCAGCAAATAATCCTTGGCCATACTTATCAGGAATACCATTATCTCGATTATAGATTTTGACTCTTTCAAGGCCACAAGTGGGAGATTTCTTAGCAAATATAAAGCCGCATAGTCCTTCCTCAATTTTTTCGACAATACTTTTACTCAGTCTCACATTTGTTTCTTTAGCAAGCTCTGTATAATTGTTGATAGGAGCTGATTTATCTTTTTTTGTTGGAGAAGTCTCGAGAGAAATATCGTCCTTTTCATAAACAAGCCTCATCGCCTCTCTTGGAACTCCAAGACCCATTTCAACCTCTGGGCAAACAGGGGCAAATTCAACAAACTGTGCCAATTCATCAGTAATCCAATCTTGCTTTAAATGGCCACCGTTATGCCTTACCTGCTCCCCTAATAGACAATGACTTAAACCGATTGTGGGCCTTAAATCCTTCATTCTAACAAACCTCAACTTTTGATAATAATAGACTATAATACAGATGACGAGGATAGGATAACATAGGCTTTAATAATATTAGACAATACTTTAACAAACATAGAATTACGATCTTTGTGCCTGATTGATCGTATATTGACGTATATCTATCCTAATAAAAGTGCCGAGGTATAAGTGAATAAAAATAATAAATATAGTAGATCATTTTTCTGGATGCGAAGAGATATTAGACTCACCGACAATGCCGCACTACAGAAGTGCCTTAATAATTCCGAGAAGATTACTATAGGCTTTATTTTTGATCCCCACATTATTGAAAACCTGTCTCCAAAAAGTCTTAAAAAAAGTAAGTCTAGCTCACAAGTCTTAATTGACCGTAGGCTCAAATTTATATGTGAGGCCATCGACTCTATAGACTCTCAACTAAAAACACTGGGAGTTCAGGTCCAGCTATTCTTTGGGCAACCTGAGAAAATACTTCCTTCCTATCTTGAAGAAAATAAATACCAGGCCTTATTTTTCAATAGGGACTATGAGCCCTATGCTGTAGATCGTGACGAAAGAGTTAGCAACGCTGTAATGAATAAAAAAATTGAAGTTCAAAACTTTAAGGATCACGTTATTTTTGAATACAATGAAATTTTAAAGAAAGATGGTACGCCCTACCTTGTTTACACTCCATATAAAAACAAATGGCGAGAAGAGTTTGAATCATCTTTTCATTCTCATAAACTCAACAGCTTCAAGTCAAAGCAAACTATCGATAAAAAGAAGTCGAAATGCTTTATCTTACAAAAAGATTTACCAAAAAAATATCATCGAGACATTTGCTCTCATAGCTTTCTAACTCATAAAATAAAAGAACATATTGGTTTTAAGACTGATACCTTCGTTGAGTTTGCCGAGCCCCCCATACAGGGAAGCCATGAAATGGCATTAAAAACTTTAAAGGCCTTTGCACCAAAAATCCAAAGATATAACCAACAAAGAGACTTTCCCGCTCAAAAAGGAACGAGTGAAATTTCACCCTATATAAGACATGGCCTTCTTTCTATTCGACAGCTTTTTAACTTTGCACTAAACAAGGAAAAATCAAAAGGACAAGAAACATGGACAAATGAACTTATATGGAGAGAGTTTTACCAAATGATTATAGCTCACTTTCCTCATGCTGCAATGGGTGCATTAAAAAAAGAATACAATGATATTGAATGGGAAGGAGACAGGGAGCTGTTTAATAGCTGGTGCAACGGAGAAACTGGCTACCCAATTGTCGATGCGGCCATGCGATGTTTTAATCAAACAGGTCTCATGCACAATCGACTACGAATGATTGTCGCATCTTTTCTATGTAAAACACTTCTCGTTAACTGGCGGTGGGGAGAAGACTACTTTGCAAAAAATCTTTTTGACTTTGATCTTGCCGCCAATAATGGTGGCTGGCAATGGAGCGCATCAACTGGAACTGATGCTCAACCCTACTTTCGGATCTTTAATCCTTATAATCAATCAGAGAAGTTTGACCCTGAGGGTGTGTTTATTCGAAAATACTGCCCAGAACTTGCAGGTCTAAATAATAAAAGAATTCATGCTCCCCACTTGGCCGACATGCTAGAGCAAGCAGAAGCAAAATGTACGATAGGAAAAGACTATCCCATGCCTATCGTCGACTACAAAATACAAAGAGAGAAGGCCTTAAAAATGTATAAAAAAATAAAGTAAGTTACTGAATAGATTCTTTATCTAACTGATCTATTTTATTTTTCATTAGCTCATGGCATCTTTTGGCCAAGTCTGAAGCATCACTCATTGAAAGACCTTTAGTTTCAATTGGCGGGAGAACCTCACAATTGACCACTCCCGACTTTACCTTTTTAGGATCAATCAAATGGTGGTAATTATTTAGACATATTGGAACGATGGGCACTTGAGCATCAATTGCTGTTCGAAAGGCCCCACTTTTAAAGGGTAGTAACCCACGCCCTCGACTTCGTGTCCCTTCTGGCATAATCCAAACAGAGATATCCTTATTCCGAATGGTCTCGGTAACCTTTACCATCGACTTTTTTGATTTTTGCTTGTTTCCCCTAACAATTAAAATATTTCCAAACAGCCAATAGACGAGTCCAAATAAAGGAATATAGAGAATTTCAATTTTGCCTAAAGTTACAGTTCGAGGTGGGCAAATTGCCCCCATGACAATTAGGTCCATATTATTCTGGTGATTTGAGATAAAAACACAAGGGCGCTCATTTAGATAATTTTCTCCCCTAATTTTAAGACTCATTCCAAACACTTTGAAAAGTGGAAGCCCAAATAAACGGCCAGACCAACGCATATGCGAGGGATGAAATGGACGCAAAAAAGCGAGAATAACTCCAACACTACAACATACAACAAACCATATGATCGCGATAAAAAAGCGAACAGCACCTAACAACATCTCAGCTCCATAAAGAAAATATCGAGCCTTCATGATGACTTTTGTCCACTAGTTTGTAAATATTGAGGAGAATCAATTATAAAATCAAACTCAGGAAAAACGATGCAAGTTACTGAATATCAGTCATATTACCCAAAACTCGAAACGAAACT
>SKIL01000157.1 GCA_007116425.1 Bacteriovoracaceae bacterium
GCCCTAAGAGTATAAATGAACATTTAGAAAAGTGCGCACATCCTTCGCAGATTCCTGGTGAGCTTTCAAAACTAGCTCAGGAGTATTCACGGCCAGAAAATATTTTGGCTTCTTTAATGGAAAAGAATAATAAATCCATCGATGCTGATTTGGAGTTGATTCGCAACTCTGGTGTTCCTGTTGTTTGCTATTATGGCGATCAGGACAAGGTCTCTTCACGCAAGGAGCAAATTGAAAGCTTGCAGTCTAAATTGCCTGATATGGTCTTAAACTCTTTTGAGGACGCAGGACATGCTCTGCTTTGGACTCATGCAAAAGAGATTGCGCTCTATCTTTGTAAGGATGTCGAATTGACAAAAATTGGATATGAGTCTGGACCTAGTAAAGATAATAATATCGCTACTTTTTTAAAGCGCCACCGTTATGATTTTCCTGAGCGCGAAATTTTGAAGTGGGTTGACTATAGCGATTTGGCAAAGTGGGATGGAAACCTCGACAATGAGCTTCCTCATCGCTCGGTTACAGTTGCAGAATTGGATCATTTAGTTGCTGTACTTGGTGCTGAGTTTAAAAAAATTGGAATCAAGTCAGGTGATAAAGTTATTATTTTCGTACCAATGAGTCTGGCCCTTTATGCTTCGATGTTTGCATTACAGAAAATTGGGGCCGTTGCTGTCTTCCTAGACAGTTGGGCGAGAAGAGATCAGCTTGGTGTGAGCGCAAAAGTCGCAGACCCTACTGCAATAATTAGTCTCGAACAGGCCTTTAATTATTTGGCGACAGTTCCTGAAATTGAGGCCATAAAAACTAAAATTGTCGTAGGTCCGCATTCTAATCAATACGATTATAAATTAGAAGACCTAATGAATGGTACCGAGACAGCTCCAAGGCAAGCGGTTGAGCAAGAACATACGGCGCTTATTACTTTTACAACTGGCTCTTCTGGTACACCAAAGGGGGCAGATCGAAGTCATCGTTTTTTATGTGCTCAACATTATGCCCTTAATCGCCACATTCCCTACGAGGAAAGTGATAGCGATTTACCGGCCTTTCCTATTTTTTCTCTTAATAATCTTGCCGCAGGAGTTACGACTGTTATTCCTGCGATTGATCTTGGCACTCCAAGTGACAAAGACCCTTTAATCTTGATTGCACAGATGAAATCTCAAAATGTTACCTGTACCACGCTGAGTCCGTCACTTATGCGAAACTTAAGTGCTTACTGTCTTAAAGAGGGCATTGTCTTAAGTTTTTTAAAGAGAATTGTGACTGGCGGCGCTCCAGTTTCTAATGATGATGTCCGTCAGGCAAAGGCGATAGCTCCTAATGCTGAAGTCTTAGTGCTTTACGGGTCAACCGAAGTTGAGCCTATGGCACATATTGAAGCTGAGGAAATGCTTGCGAATGAAAAGTCAGATGACTCTGATTGGGTCGATCGTGGAGTTATGGTTGGAGAAATGGATGAAGGGCTTGAGACTCGATTCTTAAAAATTATCGATGGCCCTGTTGAAGTGAGCTCTGAGGAAGAGTTTGACTCATTATGTGTTGCCGACGGAAGTGTTGGAGAAATTATTGTCTCTGGAGAACATGTCTGTGAGCGCTATTATAACAATGATGAGGCCTTTAAGAAGTCAAAAATCGTCGATCCTCAAGGACGAATTTGGCATCGAACGGGAGATTTAGGTTATCAAGAGAATGGGAAATTATGGCTTGTTGGTAGGGTTCATAATGCTATTCGAAGAGCTGATGAGTACTATTTCCCGGTTCGCAGTGAAATTGCCATGAAGAAATTAGACTTTGTTCAAAAGTGTGCTTATTTAGGCCTTCCGGATCAAGATTTACATCAAAGAACTGCTGCAGTCTTTAGTTTAAAAGAAGACTATAAGACGCAGACCGATGCGAGAGATTTTAAACAAGAAATTCAACGAATCATGGATAAAAATCAGATTGTTGTCGACGATATTATTCTGGTCGACGATATTCCAATGGACCCTCGCCACCACAGTAAAGTCGAATATGGAGTCTTGAGAGAAATGATCACTCAATAAAAGTTAGATGCAATGTTGAAAAAGTTGAAACTAAAAAATTGGATGCAATTCATAAGTGAGAGGTTCAATCCTCTCACACACCTCTCAATGATATTCCTGTTTGTCTTGACTCACTTTCAGATCATTCAGTTTTATTCTGTTGTACGTGAAATAAATTATTTCGACTTTGTTTTGGCCTTTTTCTATGTCACATTCTTTTTCTTTAAGTTGCGCCTTTATGATGAAATAAAAGACTATGATTCTGATCTTTTACTTAGACCTCAAAGGCCATTGCCGCGTGGACTACTTGAAGTTGACGACTTAAAACTAGCGATTGGAATTTTGATTGGCCTGCAATTTGTATTGGCAAGTCTCTTGAATTTTAGTTCTTTAGCTTTTGTGGGCGTAACGGTTGCTTATTCTTTGCTTATGTATAATGAATTTTTTATCCCAAAGTGGCTGGGGCCAAAGCTGACAACTTACGCTGTCACTCACACATTTGTGACAATTCTTCTTTCCGTCTCATTGTTTGATTTAATATCAGACTCCCATTTTAGTACCGCGATGCCATTAGGCTTCAGCTTACCCTTAACTTTATATGCTATTAGTACCTGGTTTTTGTTCAATGTTTTTGAATTTGCTCGCAAAACTTACTCGAAAGATGAAGAAAGGTCAGATGTTCTAAGTTATTCTAAGGTTTGGGGGCGCTATGGGGCGGTTGTTCTTACTTTGTCTCAGGCCATCATCGCTTCTTATTTTGCTCATTACCTTTTGTCACCATCTACTTTTATGACTTACGGGCTTGCACTGCTATGTTTTGCAGTTGGCATACTGGGGCTCGTCTATGCAAGTCTCAACCGCCCAGGGATTGCCAAGCTATATCGGGGTCTATCGAGTGGTTTTATCATTTTTTATTTTTTAATCATTAATTTGCGTTTTTTTTGGGGATAATCCATGCTTCTTGTAAACAAAGAGAGTACCAATCACTATGCCAGTTCAAGAGGTGGGGGAAAGGGTTATAACCTTTTTTTACTCGAAAAAATAGGTGTAACTGTCCCTGAGTGGATGATCGTTCCTTGGGATGAAAAATTAAACTTTATTTTAGAGCATAATCTAAATGAGAAGATTGAAGACTTGCTTGAAAAATTTCATAATTCGGACCTTAAAGGAGACGATTTAGAGAGTCAGATCGAATCGTTATTTCTTGAGTATGCTTTAAATCAAAATTCGTACACATCCCTTAAAGAATCAGTCTCAAGCTTTTTCTCTGCTTTTGATGGCCCTTATATTTCAGTTCGTTCATCTGCTGTTGGAGAGGATGGAGCTCAACATTCGTTTGCCGGTCAGTTGAGTTCATTTCTTTATATTGACTATAATAATTTCGATGAGGTTGTGAAGTCGATTATTCGATGTTGGGCCTCGGCCTATTCTGCGCGCTCTCTAAGCTATCGCAAAGAAAACTCTCTAAGTGCACTTAAAAGTGATGATTTTAAGGTATCTGTCATCTTACAGAGAATGATAAACCCCGATGTGAGTGGAGTTCTTTTTACCGGAAATCCCATTCAGCAAGAAGCCGATCAAATGCTTATTAATTCGCTTTATGGGGTTGGAGAGGGGCTCGTCTCCGGACTCTATGAAGGCGATACTTACGTCGTTTCTAAAAATGATCTCAGCATTCTTAGTCAAGA
>SKIL01000361.1 GCA_007116425.1 Bacteriovoracaceae bacterium
ACTTAAACAAGACAGAGTAAAGTAATAGACTACTCCGGCCTTACAGGTAGAATAGTTTCAATAAACTCATATTGATCATAAACGTTGAGAATTTGCTCTACAAGAACCACTCCGCCAGGAAGAATTGCTTTAATCTCTGCGTCGTACTCTCCAAGCTTCATCCCCTCTTTAAGCATGTAAGACTCATCACTCAAAACTTCTTGTTCAACCCCCCTACTTCGAACAATCTTGGCGATTGCTCGCCTGTTTTCACCCAACAATATACCAGTAATTCTTATTTGATCTATAGAAACATTATCGAGTGACGGCATGTTCGAGAAGTTAAAATCTGTCCGAATTCCACTAGTTTCTGGTCTTTCCATCGCAGGCAACATCATTCTAAAGGGGTCTCGCATTTCGAATGGGTTTCTTATATTGGTTTTTTGACCCTCAAAAAAGAGATATTCCCCACTCTGTAAAGATTGTCTCGCCTCTTCAACAACTTGATCATTAGCTTCTGAACCGAAGCTAAACACAAGCAAGGCAACAAAAACGAACAAATACGAGTTAGATGTTAACTTCATGATTGTGATCCAAATTCTCTCTCAACATCTTCAATTCCACGATCTTCTCTATGTCTTTCATTATAGCGATAGGCTTCAATTAAGACCTCTCCGTCCACCATTTGAAAACGCCCTCTTCTTTCGCCATCCGACCTTTTAATACTCAAGCTTCCTACATTAAGTAAGCGCTGGCTTTCCTCGAGCTTTTCAAAAAATATCAGATACTGAAGGAATGTACCTTCTCCTTTCATACGGTACCTATGGACAATGTAAAAACCTTTATTTTCTTCGGCCAAAGGCTCAACTGTAACTCTTTGAATATTAAGACTCTCAGCTATCGTTTGGATCAATGTCATATTTTCGGTAGCAGAAATCTCTGAGGGTAGTTGTTGTTGCACACGCTCAACCTCTCTTGCAACAAGCTCAATATTTTGCCTCGACTCTTCGATATCCAAAAAATATCGCTTAAGTTGCTCAAGTTCTCGTTCTCTTCTGTCTATATTTGTCTCTAATGCTGGGATTTGAGACTTTAAGCCTTCCAGTTCTAACTCATGCTCTTCATACATGCTGTACGTAGAAAAAGCAGCATATAAGATAACGATGTAATGTAAGTTTCCTAATATTTTATCCATATAGCCTTAAAACGGGTCGTAAGTAATTATTCTTCCAGAAACCACAAAGTCTTCTACTCTAACCTCCGTGCTACCATGCCTAACCTCTCTTGTTCCAGTTGAATCAAGTGAAATTGATCTTCCAAAAAAGGGAGACTCATTTAATCTCGTAATAAAATCACCTATACTTCTATAATTTTGCGCCGAACCCGTAATTGTTATCTCTTTTTCATTACTGATCAACATCTCGTCATACCAAAGTTGATCTGGTGTATTACGTGCCATGAGTTCAAGGACTCTGCGCGGATTTGTCCTACGATTGATAATTTCTTGAACTTGTTGAGAGCGAGCTTCTAAGCGTGCAATTTGGCGATTAAACGCATCAAGTTGTTCTTGTAAATGAGAGTTCTCCTGAATTTCTCGATTAACTTCTCTTAATCTTCCGTTTAAACGACTTAACTCTTCGACTACAACTTCTTTTTCGGCTTCCCAACCTGGAACTAGAACCCAATTCGGTGACTTTAAGATAACCAAAGATATACCAAGCGCAATAAAATTAATTTTATTAAAGTTGATCCCTAAAACGACGGGAACATGAAGACGTTTTTTCTTGGCGACAAGATTAATTTTAATCATCGCTTATACTCTCGCATGGCCAAGCCGATCGCCTCAACCCCTCTCAGGCTAATATTTTCCAGTTCATCCTGAGGAATACCTTTTTTATCGTATGTGATTTTATCAAAAATATTTAACTGTATCACTTCTACACCAAGTAAAGCTTCCAGACCCTCTATAACCCCCGGAATAGATGAAGAACCACCAGTTGTAACACAACCGACCAAACTTTCATCCTGAGTTGAGCTTACATAAAAATCGATTGTCTTTTTTATTTCTGCAAAAAAAACTTCTACAACATCATCAAAAATTTCGAGAATTTCCTCAGGAAGATTTCCGTTTTCATCACCGTTTGTTTTTAAGTCCTCAGCCTCAGTATAGTTTACACCCATCTGGCGCTGAATTTCCTCAGTAATCATTCCGCCACCAACTGCCATCTCTTTCGCAAACATGATTTTTTGATTTTTAAAAATAACTAACGATGTTTTCTGAGCTCCAATATCTAAAAACATAAAAGAGTCTTCGGTATTTGATAACTGTTCACTAAGAACATAGGAAATAACGTTTGTAACTGAAACAACTCCAATATCAACAAGTCTTACCTTCAACTCTGCATCTTCAACTAATTCAACAAAGCTTCTCAAGATATCATTTCGAGCGGCACAAACTAGAACGTCTACACCACCGCCTTCATTTTCTCCGAAGTTAAAGTAGGAAATTGCACTATCTTCAATTGCAAAAGGAAGATACTGCTCAGCTTCCCACGAAACTTGATCCTCTATTTCCTCGTCATTTCCACCGGCCAACTGAAGTTTTCGAGCAATCGTGTTTGGCCCAAACAAACCCAAAGCAATATATTTATTTTTAGTTTTAAGTTGAGTATAGGCTTCCTTGATAGCATCTACGATTTCATCATGAAGCTGAATCTCGTCCTCAATAAGAGATGCCTCAGGTAAAGGAATACATGCAAAACGCATTAGCTTATAATCATTACCATTTTTTTGAACAATTGCCATTTTAACAGAACTCTGTCCAATATCTAGCCCGATCAGAGGGAATGGCTTTAAAGTAAATGATTCGCGAACAAAATCACCAAAATCACTTAGAATTTTTTTTGCGTCTATCTCCACGCATCCCCCAATCGAACAACTCAATAATTCGCACCTACTCAGTATAAAGTATACCGAGATAACTAATGTCAAATCAAGGATTTAATGCACTAATTCAAAGTAAGCCGGCCCATCTCATCATATCTGTAAATATATTAGGCATAAAAATTTGAAAAGATGAGATAATAATTATGAAAGGCCCAAATGCCATTGGGTGCTCTCTTTTCATAATCTTTGAAAAAATTAAAATGAGGCCGACGATTGATCCGAGCATGCAGCTTAAGAAAATATTATGAATTATTCCGACAGGTCCAAGCATCAGTCCAACAACGCCAAACAACTTTATGTCACCTCCACCAAGCCCGACTTGCCCGCGAAGCAAATAAAACCCCCATGTTACCAAATATGTCACTCCAAAACCTATTCCGGCCCCTAAGAGCCAATATGACCACGAATGAAAAAACAAAACATAGGGAAAAATCAAAGCTAATAAAAATAGATTAATCTTATCAAGCAACAGATGATGCTCAATATCTATAGCAAAATGGACAACAAATGCGCAAAAAATAGAAAAGTAAAAAACGAAAAAAAATACCTGTCCGAAAATCAAGTATTTTTCGGCAAAATAAAGGGCACCCAAAGCGGTAATAAATTCGACGACTGGATAACGAATAGAAACCCTAGACTTACAAAAATTACATTTCCCTCTTAATAAAATATAAGAAAATATAGGAATATTTTGATACCACCTAATTTTACTCAAGCATTTGGGGCAATGGGAAGGCTTAAAAACAACATCTTCTGATCTCGGAAGGCGATGAAT
>SKIL01000109.1 GCA_007116425.1 Bacteriovoracaceae bacterium
AAGCCAGTGGGGCAAGGACATAAACGATTTCCATATTGAGTATACTTCTTTCATGTGAGATGACTAGTCGCATCCCAGTTTAGTTTAATAATTTTAAATGCCTATGACTTTACTTTTTCATAAAAATGATAATTGTCATCCTTTTTATTCTCTTTTTTAAAATGATTTTGACGTGATGTTCCAACTAAAGTTGACGCCAAAACTGTCAGTGAGCTTAACGGCATAAAGACGGCCGCCCAAAGTGGGCTTACATAACCTAGGCATGCGGCCGAAGCACCTACGACGTTATAAGAAAGAGAGAAAGCTAAATTTCTCCTGACTAATTTCATTGTTTGGTTACCTAAAATAACAGCTTGGGTAACCAATTTAAGTCCCGGGGTGGTTAAATAAATATCAGCAGCTCTTAGGCCAACTTCAGCACTTCCGTGAACCGCCATTCCTACTTCTGCTGATGAAAGGGCGAGAGCATCGTTGGCCCCATCACCGACCATGGCCATAAACCTTTTTGAACGAATAAATTCTTGTTTGTCCTCGGGACTAAGCTCTCCCTTAGCAAACTCTTTTTTTAGTCCAATACTTGCGGCAAGCTGGTCTACTCGAGCTTGTTTATCACCTGAAAGAATAAAAATATCTTTACCCATAGATTGAAGTGCTTTGATCTGGGTAGAGGAGTCACTTCTTAAATTGTCTTCCAAGGTAAATGACCAAATTAACTGATCGTTAATTTTGAGATCGACTTGGATGTGTAGGGCCTGGCCTTGATTGGCCTCACTGTGGTTTGTTTTTCCTAGAGTGACAATTTTATCTCCAATTTTTGCTTGGGCGCCTACACCAAAAACTTCGCTTCGTTCTTTAAGTTCGAAGGAAGCCTCTTCTACAGATTCAAGTTTTGATTTGTTTAATTGTCTTAGGGCCATTTCCTTTAGAGCTGCGGCAACCGGATGTGATGAATTTGCCTCAAGTTTTAAGATCAATTTTTCAAATGTTTCGAGGTCGTCGCTATCGATTAAGTCTTTTAATTTTTGCGCAATTTCTTGGCGCTGATGAGATGTCGTTGGCCAATTTAAAACTTCAATTTTCCCCGTCGTGATAGTTCCTGTCTTGTCTAGGGCCATAGATTTAATTTTTGCCAATCTTTCAAAGATCTCTTCATTTTTAACAATGATACCTTGAAATGCAGATTGAGATAACGCTCTTGTCATAGCAAGTGGAGTGGCCAAACCGAGAGCACATGGACAGGTAATAATAATCAGGGCAAGTGCTCGCTCCATTCCTTCAAAGGTGTTTCCGTTAAAATAAAACCAGGCAAAAAGGCAAGTAGCGAGCATAAATACAACGATAACAAGTCTTTGGGCCACGCGATCCATTTGTCGGACAATCGGGCTCTTCTGGGCCCAGCCTCGCTCAATTTTATAAAGAGTTTCACCCCATTGGGTTTTTCGGCCTATGGCCGTAACTTCACCAATAAGGTCTTCACTATTATTAATACATCCAGATTCCACATGATCTCCAGGTCCTACTAGGACTGGAAGCGGTTCTCCTGTTAGGGCGGAAGTATTAATCGCCGATTGTCCCGAATGTATTTTTATATCGGCCTTCAAAATATCTCCGGCCTTAATTTTTACAATATCTCCCTCGTTAAGATACTCTGTTGCAACTTCTTCAAATTCGAGAGTATGAGGATTTTGTTTAAGGACCACGCCAGAGTTAAAAAAACTTCGCATAAGATTGCGATCAAGGCCCGTTTGCCCCATTTTTTTAACGGTGAAGCGAGAAAATAAGAGCAAAAAGACAAGGATCGTTAAAGTGTCAAAGTAATTGTGAGGGTTTCCTTGAAATGTGTTCAATACTCCATGTATTCCTCCTACAATAAGTGCAAATGCTATCGGAAGATCGATGGATATTTTTTTTGCACGCAAGTTGCCTAGAGCAGATTGATAGAATGGAATGGAGCTATAGGTGAGAACTGGTAGGGCCAATAGAGTGATCATGACTCCAAAAAAACTTGCCATTCTTCCGTCTGCACCAGCGTATAGGCTGACGGCATAAATCATAATATTTCCGGCGCCAAATGCAGCAATACCAATTTTTTTGAGCATGCTGCGCTCTTCTTTGATGGCCAGATCGTGGATAATTTTATTGGCATCAGTTTGTTGTCCGATTGGGTGTGGACGATACCCCCAACTTGAAAGTAGCTGTCCTAGCTTTGAAAGATTAAACTTCTCATCCACTGTAAACTCAACGATTGATTTTCCTAAATCAAGGCGGGCCTCAAAAACTTGTGGAAGAATTTTTGGAACACTTTCTATGAGCCATAGGCACGCTAAGCAGTGAACTCCTTCCAAGTAAAATTTAATCTGTGACAGGCCTTGGGTTTTGCTAGCAATAAGGTAGTCTTGGCGAAAATGTTCTTGATCAAAATGGCCGAAACTTTGCTCTTTCTCAGCAAAGATGGCCGGGCCAGCAGGGCGAAGATTGTCTCCTTGGGCCTTAAGGTTATAATATGATTCGAGTCCCTGTTCGTGTAAAAGGGAGTATACGTTGCGGCAACCAGCACAACAAAAAGTTAATTCATCTTCCCCCTCTAATTTATAAGGAATGATAACTTCAAGTTGACAGTGATCACAACTTTGATGGTCGCGTTCTTCCACAATAACTTCTTTTCTAGTCTATTTTTATCTTGCCCGATATTACTTCATTTATAGGGAAAAATATAATGGGCCAGATCATACTTTTCACTTATTTGAACAGGAAAATAACTAGTTGTGAAGAAGGTTTATTTAAATTTAAAAGGGAATTAGAAAATCATCTCGATACCAAGTCGTTAGGGAGTACCGATTAGCTTGGCAGGGTAAAACCTCATGGAAAATATCTTTTGATATAAAAACGACAAGTTTGCCAGGGGTGGGGGTAATTGTGGCCTCAATTACATTTTTATTTTCTTTTGAATAGATGACAAGTTCTCCACCACTTTGAGGTTGATTTAGATACAGAATACTTGTGAATTGACGATGTTTCGTTTTGTTCAACTGATCACGATGTTTTTTATAAAAGTCACCGTCTTGATAGTAAGCAAATTGAGATTCAAATCTTTGAAGTGGTAGCCTGAAAAAAAGTTTTAGTTCACTCATTAAATGTTTATGAAAATGATACATTTTGCTAAGCGTAGGGGAGTCGTCCCAGCGGTTGATCCAAATTGTTTGAGAGCTTCTAATTTGCTCATTTAGAATTTTGTTATCACCGGAACCAATTTGTGAGTTTTCAAGTAGGCCCATGCTAATACATTTATGAATATCCTCGATGAGTTCAAGTGCTTCACTCTCAGAAATTACATTTTGAATGACGGCCCAAGACTTCTTCTCTAGTTCTAAAAGAAGCTTATCAATTATCTGAGTTTTAAGTTTATGACTGTCTATTTTCATATCACTAAATTGCTACTTCAAAGATTACATGTTTAAATACTGAGTATTTAATACTTTAAAAAAGATAAAAACATGACAAAAAAACAATGGTATATCAGTCTTTTTATTTTTGTGGCCTTACCACTAGGCCTTCTGTCTGTAGTCATGTCTACTTCATCTAAACTGCGCGAAGAGTCGTATAAAGTTCAAGGAGTTTACCGTTTGCAACTTAATGCTCAGGCAAACGAAGTAGAAGCTATAGAAAATCTTGTCAGTATAATCGGTGA
>SKIL01000354.1 GCA_007116425.1 Bacteriovoracaceae bacterium
GTGAGTCCAGTTTGAGACATCACTCTAAAAGCAATGAGAACACCAATAACTGTTCCAAGTAGTTCAAATAGGCGAGAGATTGATGCGATAACCCTCACGGTATTAAGGCCTTTTTCAAGTTCATTAATTTCAAGAGAAACTTCTTGTTTCGCTAGTTCAATCGTTGAGTTTGCATCTCTATGAGTTTGTTCGTCTGAAAGCTTCAATCTCTCTGCAAGCTTGGCCACAATGGCGTCAACTCGCTTTTTTTCTTGGTTGAATATAATGAGTTTAGAAATCATGATGGCAAAACCTAATATATTCAATGCCAGCAGGATATACATGATCGGTCCACCTTGGTGGATATATTCAAAAATTCTCATTTGAGATCTCCATTTCTTTAGCTTTCACGACTATTCTCATATACATGGTAAAGCTTGGCAAGCACTCGAGTTTTCGCGACGCTCTAAAAACTTTCTGGTCTTAAGATATGACATAGGGAGGAAGAAAGTTCATCCTCAAACTTATTACGTATGGCCTTTTTTTCTTCATCATTATAGATTTCTGAACCAGCAAGAGCTTGCTTTTCTTTTTCAAGGCTTGTCATACACTCTGCACCTAGACCACAAGGATTAATTCCTAAAAAGGCCTGTGGATCATGGAAGAGATTAATTGCTAGACCGTGGTAGGTTACCCACCTTCTTACGGCCACCCCAATTGAGGCAATCTTTCTTTCTTGTATCCAGACTCCTGTTTGCCCCGTGTCGCCTTTTGCATTTATATCAAAGCACTCGAGGGCCTGTATCATTGCTGCTTCGAGACCTCTTAAATACTTATGAATATCTTTATTTCTCTTTTCAAGATTAATGATCGGATAGGCGATCGTTTGGCCAGGGCCATGATATGTTGCTTTACCACCGCGCTTGATTTCAACAGTCTCACCTTTCCAGGTCGTAATTTCACTTGGATCTGTCTTTCTTCCTAAAGTCACCACAGGAGGATGTGAGCAGATGAAAATGGTTTCATCGGATTGATTTTTGAGAACCTCTTCAACCCTTTGCAATTGAAGGTTTAAGGCCTTTTTGTATTCTATTTGACCGAGGTTAATGATTTCCATATTTATGATGGAAAAACGTTAGAGTTTAGCTTTTGCTTTTTGTTGGATTCTTCTTTTCGGTTTTTTTCAATCACACCTTTCATAAAGTACTCTGCGGCCTTGTATGAACTGCGAACCAGAGGGCCACTAGCGACATATAAAAAGCCCATTTCTTTTGAAATCTTTGCCCACTCGTCAAATTTTTCAGGTGTAATATATTCTGTTACAGGTAAATATCTGGCATGCCTACCTGTTGGTGCTAAGTATTGTCCAAAGGTTACAACATCGCATCCCACAGATCGCAAGTCTTTTAATGTTTGGAGTACTTGTGAGTCAGTTTCTCCTAAACCTAACATGATACTCGTTTTAGTGTATTGAGCAGGCTTTATTTTTTTTACTTTCTCTAGGACATCGAGAGATTGTCGATAAGTGGCCCTTCTATCTCTTACATGAGGAGTCAGTTCCTCAACTGTTTCTACATTGTGAGCGTAAACATCGGGACAAGCTTCGACGACTCTTTTGATAAGGTCTGTTTCGTTAGTGAAGTCAGGAGTTAAAACTTCCACAATCATTTCGGGCCGGTTGTCTTTGATTGTCTCAATTGTTTTTGCAAAGTGTTCGGCACCCTGATCCGGTAGGTCATCTCGGTCAACACTCGTGAGGACAACATAATCGAGTTTCATTTGCGAAATCGCCCAACCAACTTTATAAGGTTCATCCTTGTCAAGCTCACCTTTTGGGTTACCTGTTTTAACTCCACAAAAGCGGCAAGCTCGCGTACAGGTATCGCCCATAAGCATAAAAGTTGCTGTGCCACCGCCCCAACACTCATCAATATTGGGGCATAAGGCCTCTTGGCAGACTGTGGCCAATTTGAGCTCTTTGAGCATGTCTTTTATTTGAAAATACTTTGGACTGGAAGGTGCCCTGACTTTTAACCAGTCTGGCCGCTTGGATCTTATTGTCTGGTGAGGACGGTTTGTATTTTCTGTCATGCTGTTCCTCTGAGGCTATCTACTTGGATTTGGCAAGAAACTTAAGAGCGTCAATCCAAGTGAAAATTCCTACGAGCTTCTCGTCTGATGTAACCATTGCTGAGCCGATTTTTCTTTCTGCCATATCTTCGCAAACTTCGGCAACAGTAGCATCTGAGTCAACAGTGTACAATTCGTTTGTAAAAGCTTCGTCTACTTTGATTTGATCTAACTCTAATTTGTCAAAACTTTCGATAAATTGAATGTCACGGTCCGAAAGAATTCCAACAAGTTCTCCTCCGTCGAGAACTGGCAAGTGCCTTACATTTAACTCTCTCATTTTTCCTTGGGCAAACTTTAAAGTTTGGGTTGCGTTTATCGTTTGTGGCGAGGGAGTCATAAGCTCTTTAATTTTTAGTGACATAAATACCCCTAATAAAGTGTTTGTAATTAGGCACAGTATAGATAAATTTCATCAAAGGTGAAGTGATTGTGTTCATTTTATTGCTTCAGAGCTTAGTTTTTTTATTCAGTTGTCTCAATTATCATTTTTATGTGAAGGGCGATGCGTTAAGATGTTGAATTTTTGAAAGTATTCTAAGCTTCTGAAATGACATAAAAATGACAAGTGGATAACACATTTGATTAAAGATTAGTTTTAAATAGTAAGTGTCAGAAGCAATAAGGCTTTTGAATGAAATACACGATGCTGAGGTCGAAAATGAAGACACATCTTGAAAATTTCAAAACTTCCCACCTTAAACGGAAGGGCCTTAGATGTGAAAGCTTTTCTGCCACAACCATTCACTACGCCTCCGGTCGCAACGATCGCGACCTCAGCATAGACGCACTATTAACTGAGGTTATTTGCCCTGCAACAAGTAATCTTAATTCAATCGAGACACACACCCAACTCGTGGTTTAGCGCGAGTTTTACTCTTGGGAACTGCTTTGAATAAAGCGCTGAAACCGAGATCATCTAAATATAGTCAATCCTTGGGCCTTCATCATGATTCTTCTTGTTAGGAAACTCTATGATGAAGGCATTTCCTTGATAACAACTTTCCTGAATTTTGATTTGTCCTCTATGCTTTTGAACAATATGTTTGACAATCGCTAACCCCAACCCTGTTCCTCCGAGTTCACGTGACCGGCTACTATCAACTCGATAAAAGCGCTCAAAAAGACGGGCGTGATGTTCTTTAGCGATAGGCTCACTATTGTCATGGATTTGAAGCTTTATAGAATCTTCACTCTCGAACCATTCGATTTTAATTTTTCCTGATTTGGGAGTGTATTTGTAAGCATTATCAATAAGGTTGGTGAGTACTTGCTCTAGAAGTTGAGAGTCGGCCCAAATATACTCACATGTAAAATCTTTTTCAATCTGCATTGGCTTTTCGGGGTAGCTTTGTTTCACATTTGTAAGGACGGACTCGGTTATTTCTTGTGTCGATATTTTCTCTTTTGTTATTTTTTGCTTTGACTCGATAACAGATAAGTTCAAAATATCTTGAAATAGGATAGCTAGTCGGTCTGAGTTTTTTTCTATTGTCTTAAGAGAGTGGGCAATAGAGTCGTTATTGTTAAGTTCGGTTGTTTGTAGAATTTGAACGTGTCCCTTAAGTGCGGTGA
>SKIL01000287.1 GCA_007116425.1 Bacteriovoracaceae bacterium
CACACTTCTTAAACAAACATGCCATTTACAAATTTTCGATGTAGGCCTAACCTATTAGTATAGAAAAGACTGAGACATTGGACACACACAATTCAATCGAAAGTCTTCTTCTTTTTGAAAGCGAGGAAATCAAAAACTTTAGACTATCCTCGGTCAAGGGCCTAAATGGAATGGCCAAAAACAGACTGAGAATATCAACTTTTAATAAAGTTGAATGGGTTTTGTTTTCTCAAAAAACATCATCCAATCCATGTAAGGAGGCGTATATGGACCCGATTTTAGCACCCAATGACGATCGTTTTGTAGTCTTCCCAATTGAGTATCATGACATATGGGACATGTATAAAAAGCATATGGCCGTATTCTGGACTGCTGAAGAAATTGACCTCATTCCAGATCTTAAGGATTGGGAGAATTTAAATAGCGATGAAAGACACTTTATCTCTCATGTACTCGCATTTTTTGCGGCCAGTGATGGGATTGTTAACGAAAACTTGGCCTTGCGATTTTACAACGATGTTCAAGTACCAGAGGCCAGATGCTTCTATGGTTTTCAGATCGCCATGGAAAACATCCACAGTGAGACTTATAGCCTATTAATCGATACCTATATTAAGGACGCGAAAGAAAAGGATCGCTTATTTAGAGCTGTAGACACTCTCCCTTGCGTTGGAAAAAAGGCAAAGTGGGCACTTAAGTGGATTCGATCTGAAAAATCATTTGCTCACAGGCTTATTGCCTTTGCTGCAGTTGAAGGTATTTTCTTCTCTGGCTCTTTTTGCGCTATCTTCTGGCTCAAAAAACGCGGATTAATGCCAGGCCTTTGTACCAGTAACGAGTTTATCAGCCGAGATGAAGGACTTCACTGCGAGTTTGCTTGCCTTATTCACGATCACCTTACGAAAGAAGAAAAGCTTTCAACAGACACGATTACTGACATTATCACTGAGGCCGTTGAAATTGAAAAAGAGTTTATCACTGAGGCCCTTCCAGTCTCACTAATTGGGATCAATGGAAAACTTATGCGTCAGTATATCGAGTACGTTGCAGACCATTGGCTCGTGAGGCTCGGCTGTGAAAAAGCATATAACTCTGAGAACCCTTTTGATTGGATGGAGTTGATCTCTCTTGAAGGGAAAACCAATTTCTTCGAAAAGCGAGTCTCAGAGTACCAAAAGGCCGGAGTTGGAGACAAAGATAAGGGAGGCACACGCTTCACTTTAGACGCTGATTTTTAATAAAAATAGAGCTTAAGTTCGACACACATACAAGGAGAAGATCATATGTACGTGATCACAAGAAGTGGGGAAAAGGAACCCGTAAAATTTGATAAAATCACAGAGAGAATTGAAACACTTTGTTTTGATCTTAATACAAAATATGTAGATCCTTCCAAGATTGCCAAAAAGGTTATTGAAGGAATCTACGATGAAATTCCAACCAAAGTTCTCGACCAGCTTGCAGCTGAAACTGCCGCCTATCTTTCAACCCAGCACCCAGACTATTCGGTGCTTGCTGGAAGAATCGCTGTTTCAAACCTTCACAAAGAAACGCGTGGTTGCTTCAGCGAGAATATTCGCGAAATGTACGAGTACGTTAACCCAAAAACAGGTGAACACTCTCCCCTAGTCACAAAAGAGCTTTATGAGACAGTTCTGGCAAACGCCGAAAAACTAGACAAGGCCATCATCGACAAGAGGGACTTTAATTATGATTATTTTGGATTTAAAACACTTGAACGCTCTTACCTGCTTCGCTTAAATGGAAAAATCGTTGAGCGCCCAGGTCATATGCTACTAAGAGTCTCTTTAGGAATCCACCTTGATGACCTCGATGCCGCGATTGAAACCTATAACCTCATGAGTGAAAAATATTTCACTCACGCCTCTCCGACACTTTTTAACTCGGGGACAAATAAGCCACAACTCTCAAGCTGTTTTCTTTTAACAATGAAAGACGATAGTATTGAAGGTATTTACGACACTCTAAGACAAACTGCTCTAATCTCTCAGTCAGCTGGAGGGATCGGCCTCTCAATTCATAATATTCGCGCCAAGGGCTCGTTTATTAGAGGAACAAATGGAACCTCCAACGGTATCGTTCCAATGCTTAGAGTTTTTAACGATACTGCTCGCTATGTTGACCAAGGTGGTGGAAAGAGAAAAGGCGCTTTTGCTATCTACCTCGAGCCTTGGCATGCTGATATCTCAGACTTTTTAGAAATGAAAAAGAACACAGGAGCTGAAGAGTCAAGGGCCCGAGATCTTTTTTACGCCCTATGGATACCAGACTTGTTTATGAAGCGAGTTGAAGAGGACGGTATGTGGTCATTGTTTTGCCCTCACGAATGCCCTGGACTCAGTGACACATATGGCGCTGAGTTTGAGAAGCTTTACACCAAATACGAAGAGGAAGGCCGAGCAAGAAAAGTAATCAGAGCTCAAGACCTTTGGTTTGAAGTTCTGGAATCTCAAATTGAAACTGGTTCTCCATTCATGCTCTACAAAGACTCAGTTAATGAGAAGTCAAATCAAAAGAACCTTGGAACAATTAAGAGTTCAAACCTTTGTACAGAAATTATGGAGTATACGGCACCTGATGAAGTTGCTGTATGTAACCTGGCCAGCGTTGCCCTCAATCGTTTTGTTGACGAGGAAAGCAAAAGTTATGATCACCAAAAGTTGTATGAAGTCATCTATCGAATGACTCTCAATCTCAACAAGATCATTGATATTAATTACTACCCAGTTCCTGAGGCCGAAAAGTCAAATAAGCGGCATCGACCAATCGGATTAGGAGTACAAGGGCTTCAAGACACCTACTTTCTTTTAGACTACCCATACGAGTCAAAAGAGGCGCTAGAGCTCAATCGAGATATCTTTGAGACTATCTATTTTGCCGCTATGACAGCATCAAAAGATCTGGCCAAAGAATTGGGCCCATACGAAACTTATGAAGGATCTCCTTTAAGCCAAGGGCTTTTTCAGTTTGACCTCTGGAACGCAAGGCCTCAGTCCAATCGATGGGATTGGGACGCGCTTAAAAAAGAAGTTAAAAAGTATGGTGCTCGCAACTCACTTTTAGTTGCGCCAATGCCGACGGCCTCAACCAGTCAGATCTTAGGGAATACTGAGTGCTTTGAGCCGATCACTTCTAATATTTACGTTCGAAGAGTTCTCTCTGGGGAGTTTGCTGTCGTTAATAGATACCTTGTAAACGACCTCATTGACCTTGGAATTTGGGACGATAAGCTGAGAAATGAAATTATCGCCAATAATGGATCAATCCAGCACATTGAGCGTATCCCAGAGGACTTAAAGAAACTGTATAAAAACGTTTGGGAAATTAAGCAACGCTCGGTTATCGACCAAGCACAGGCCAGAGCACCATTTATTTGCCAAGGCCAATCGCTTAATATCCATATGCAGGATCCAAACTTTGGAAAGCTTTCTTCAATGCACTTTTATGCATGGAAGGCCGGACTTAAAACGGGAATGTATTACCTGCGCTCTAGGGCAGCAGTGAATGCAGTTCAATTTACAGTCGACAGCTCTTCTAAATCTAAGCCTATCGATGCAAGAACGGCCGAGCAAGAAAGAGAGGCCATGATTTGTAGTATTGAAAATCCAGATGACTGTATATCTTGCGGTAGTTAAACTTCAAAACGCCACTAAGGGCAGAGGGTAAAACCTCTGCCTTTTTTTATAAGTCTCTAATATTTAGAAAAAGAAGACGAGATTGATCTTGAGAAGCAAATTATCCGACTCGCAAACACGATAATTTTATGGAGAATGTCGAAAGTTCAGCAATGGCCTACCCTTCTAGAGAGCTTACATGAAGCCATAAAAGACAATTTATTCAAACCTTAAGGCTTCTATAGGTTTAAGTTTAGATGCTTTCATGGCCGGATAAATTCCAAAAACAATTCCAACAAAAACCGAAAAAGTAAAAGCGAGGACAATAGAGATATAAGAAATTGACGTTGTCCAATCACCAAAAAAGCTGAGGCCAAATACTGTCATAAGACCAAATAAGACACCGAGTATACCACCGGTCAAACTGACTAATACAGATTCTATTAAAAATTGAAACAAAATATCAAATCTTCGCGCTCCAATCGCTTTTCTAAGACCGACCTCTCGCGTTCGCTCTGTCACTGAAACCAGCATGATGTTCATAATTCCAATTCCACCAACGATCAGTGAAATACTTGCTATCGCGGCCAATAAAAAAGACATAGTTCTATTACTTTGCTCTGCCGCAAATTGAATTTCTGCAAGATTTGTCACGCGAAAAGCATCCTGACGTAAAGATTCTGGGACTCTTTTTTGATCTGACAATGTCTCAATAATTTCATGTTCCGCAAAGTCCATTAAGGAATAATCGCTAATCTCAATCTCAAAGCGATCGACATAGTCTTCACCAAACAAACGACGCATGGCCGTATTTAAGGGAATAAAAACGCTATCATTTGGATCTCTCCACCCGCCGCCACCAATGGGACCTAGAACACCAATAACTTGAAAATTAATGCGATTAATTTTTATAATTTGACCGATGGGATCTGCATTATCACTAAACAAAGATTCCCTCACCGTTTTACCTATAATCGCAACTAGCGCTCTATTTGCATTTTCTTCTTGAGTAAAGATTCGCCCATCCGCAAGATCAAAACCACGCATTTCAAAATATTCAGGCCAAACTCCTTCGGCCGATGATGGCCAATTAAGTCCATCATAACTAATTTGCGCCGAGCCCCTCGTAACAGGAGAAATTCGCTTAATACTCGGAACGGCACGTTTAAGAAAATCACCATCTTGTGGCAACAGCCTACCAGCAGCTCCGACTTGTTGGCGAACTCCATCGGCCCCAACTCTAAAGCCAGGCCTCAGTATAAGTAAGTTAGTCCCAAGACGAGCAAGTTGTTCTTGAATTTCATCTTGAGCACCTTTACCTATGGCCATCATCGAAACAACTGCAGCAACACCAATTAAAATTCCCAAAATAGATAAGAATGTTCTCATCTTGTGAGAAACTAAAATCTTAAAACTCTGAACAAGGTGCTCGAAAAAGTCAAAAATAGGAGTGGTAAACGAAGAAAAGCTCCCCTCACTGACTACTTCATCTTTAAATGAACTTTTTAAGGCCTTAATCTGAACTTGATCCTCACTAGCTTGTATCTGATCAAGATTGTATCTCTCACCAATTGACCTTAAACGCTCATCTGAGTCAATCTTTCCATCCTTGAGTTTTATTAATCTTTTTGCAAGATGACCAATATGGTTTTCATGCGTCACCATAATAATTGTAATACCTTGATTATTTAAAAACTGAAGCAGCTGAATAATTTCAGATTCACTTTTTGAGTCAAGATTACCTGTAGGCTCATCAGCAAATAATACTCGAGGCGCATTAACTAACGCCCTAGAAATTGCCACTCTTTGTTGCTGCCCTCCAGAGAGCTCATTGGTCATGTGCAATTTTCGGTCACTAAGCCCAACAGAATCGAGAAGGATATGAGCATTATCGGTAGCATATTTATTTTTTGAATAAAATGCAGGCAAAATAATATTATCAAAGGCCGTCATTCGAGGAAGCAAATTAAATTGTTGAAAAATAAAACCTATTTGCTTACGTCTTAATATTGCAAGCTCATCTTCGGAGAAGTGTCCAATAGGTGTTTCGTTGAAAAAGTATTCACCTTCACTGGCAGTATCTAATAGGGCCAGGATATGTGCCAATGTCGATTTTCCACTACCAGAAGGCCCCATAACAGCAATAAAATCTCTAGGCATAATATCAAGTGAAACATCATCAATCGCCCTCAACTGCTGAGGGCCCATTTGATAGATTTTACTAATATTTTTGACAGAAATTATTGGTTTCATTTTCACCTATTACTAATGACCACTAATTACCTCGTCGACCAGAACCTCTAGGTACACGTGATGGAGAGGCACCTGGTGATGGGCCATGAAAACGTGACACAAGAATTGTATAACCTTCATTTAGGCCACTCACAACCTCAAAATGAAGGCCATCAGAAAGACCAAGCTCAATCGGTTGTAACACATAGTCTTCTCTACGATTTAAACTAGGTACGCGGACATACGTTCCACCACTCTGAGAGTCACGAACAATATGTGTTCGATGAATAATGACAACGTCTCGTCTTTCATCAAGAACAAAACTTACGTTAGCAGTCATACCACTTCTTAAATAATCAATAGAATCATCCTCAAGTGCTATATCAATAGCGTAAGTCGTTACACTGCTTACAGTTTGCGCCTCGTGAGAAATGCGAAAAACATTTGCACTCAAAGGTTCACCAGGGAAGGCGTCTAACAAAACGGTGACATCCTGTCCGTTGTAAATTTGACGAATATCAGTTTCATCAACATTGGCCCTAACAATTAAGCGATCAGACATAACTAAAATAGGCTCACCAGACCCTCCAAATGCTTGCCCTGACTCAACATTTCGACGAATAATTGTTCCTGAAACTGGAGCAATTATTGGGGTTGGGCGATAAATTCCCTCCCACCTCTTTAACTCTTCCGCACCTTGAGACCTTGCCGCATCCAAAAGAGCAGCGCGATCATTCGAACTCATCCAGGCAAGAACATCTCCACGCTCAAGTACATCGCCTTCGTTAACTAAAACCTCTTCAATCCGGCCTGCAATTGGAGGCTTTATTTCAACACGATTTTCAGGACGAACAGTTCCGGTCGCCACCACAACAACTTCAATATCTCCTTTCGCAATATAAACAGGACGCAACTCATCAGTAGCTTGAAAATAATTGAAATAGATAAAAAACCCTACACCAATAAAAATGGTAGAGATCACAATTAATTTAAACAGTTTCGACTTCATTAAATCGCCTTATTTTCCATATAAGAATTAAAGTGATGGACTCCCAGTATTCGTCTCCATTGTGCAATAGAAAAAACCTGATCTCGCCGAACTCTCAATGCAGAAACTTGTCGATTTATATACTCGGTTTCAATTCTATCCCATTCTTCAAAGCTTAGAAGTCCATTAGTATATTTCGAACGAGCAATATCAGCTCTTAACTCTGCGGCCTGCAAAAAACGATCTTCCAAATCAACCATTTTATACGACTGCTTCAAATTGCGATAGGCTTGCTCCACATCAGATATGAGGGAGAGCTTACGAGAGCGATGATCTAATTTCCCAGCACGATATTCTTTTACAGAGATTTGATGGCGATAATAATCTCTTCCTCCACTAAAGAGCGGGACACTGACGGAAAGTCCCGCTTGAAATCTTCCAGTATCATCGGGAAAAAAATCATCTCCGGTAGAGTTCAGTGATGCGCTTAAGTTCAGTTGAGGAAAATAACGAGACTTAGCAATTGCCATATTTTTCTTGCTAGCTTCCAATTGATATAACGATCGTTGATAGGCCGGTAGATCTTTTACTAGTTCATAAAAATCTATCTCGCTCCCAATAACCTGGTACTCCTCATCAATATCGATATTCTGATTCACTCCAATAACTTCGAGTTGTCGGTAATCAGAAACCCCAAGAATCTCGGCCATATGGGTTTGAGAAAGACTGAGTAAGTCCTGAGACTCTTTGTAGTTGTATTGAGCTTGCGCATAATTGGCCTGACTCAAGAGTAAGGACCCCTTATCCTCAAGACCACTTTCAAACCTCAAACGCAGTAAATCTACATTATCTCGCCTTCGTTGAACAATTGTCTGAGAGAGGCCAACCAGTTCTTGGGCATAAATTAAATTTTGAAATCTTCTTGTAAGCTCATACTCTAGTTCAACCAAAACAAGTTGATGCTGCTTGGCCTGTGCCATAGTTAAAAACTCTGAGCGCTCGATTGAGTTTGTAATTCTCCCTCCAGTAAACAGAGATTGTGAAAGATTTAATCCTGCAGAATAAGATTCTCCTCGAAAGCTCTGAGTTCCTCCACGTAAAGACGTCTCCTTATTAACAGAGAATGTCCCTGAGAGTTGGGGTAGCCTATCTGCAAAATCCACACTCTCTTGCATCTGAACAGACTGCAAAGTCTTCAATGAAGAGTAATAATCAGGATTATCTTTGAGCAAGAGGCGAACAGAATCGCTCCAAGTCAAAGAGTTTTTAACTTGTGCATAAGCATCAAAAGAAAATCCTAGTAAGCTTAAATAAAATAAACTTCTCAAACTAAAAGAAAACACTTTAACTTCACCTATGAGAAAAAAAGTCAGATATCATTTTTGGATAATCTGTAAATATCCAGTCGACCTTTGTCGCCATGGCCTGTTTGAAAGAAAGTTTATCATTAAAATTCCAGGCACAGAGCTTAACACCATACTGGTGACACTCTCTAACAATGTCACCATCTAGAAATATGTCATTTATTGATAAGATTTCGAATCCATTAGTTGTACATATTAAGTGTGGATTAATTGGCCTTCCGTAGATAAGACACGCACAAGGAATCTGCGAATCTAAATTTTTTATTTTTTGAAGAAAGAGATGGTTAAAGGACTTTACAATCACATTAAAGCTCCAAGACTTGTGATTAATTAACTCCACAACATCTTGCTCTAAATTTGGGGCCTTTAGCTCTACAAATAAATCAAAATCATCAGCAAGATTTAAACTATCGAGGTGATAAAAAACTTCTTCTAAAGTTGAAATGCTTAATTTTGAAGACTGATCAAAATCAACTCCGACATTCAATGACTTTAAATATTCTAAACTCGACTCTGAAACAAGACCTTTTCCATTTGTCGTTCGCTCTAAGGTAAAATCATGAATGACAACCAATTCACCACTCAGAGATTTATGTACATCAATCTCTACACCTTTAACTCCAGCAGACAGAGCAAAGTCAATACTGTCCAAAGTATTTTCAGGTGACTCACCCATGGCCCCACGGTGCCCAATGACTTTCATTGATATAACTTATTCATAAAGGTCATCACTAGTATTTAAGCGGTAATGACTTGAAACGTCCGTTAGGTTCCACGTTTCAATAACAAATTTATCACTACCATCGCCCGATTTAAATAAAGAGTGAGCAAGAGAGATTTTTTCTTTAGACTCTTTTTTTACCAGCAGCTCACCCTGGATACCTTTATTCTCTATCGGAATAATTTTCTTAAGCGTCTGCCCTACTAGGTGCTTACAGTTTTCATCAGAATAGCTCGTGGGTCGAAATTCGACCTCAAGACCAATCCCACTATCGCCATTAGACTCAAGGCCCTGACCAACACTCAAAACATCTGCCTCTATATCACAAGCATAAAATATCGCATCATCACTGGCCTCAGAACTCACAGCGGCCGTCATATGAAAAGAAAACAAAAAGATAAAAACAAATGATAAATACTTAAACAAAATAATCACCTTATCATGAGACATATACTACTGTATTATAACGGCAAATAAATAAACATCAAGCAAAGCTAAGGAATAAGCAATGGAAACTAGCTTCTGGGAACAAAAATGGAAAGATGGAGAAATTGGTTTTCATAGGGAAGACTTTCACCCCTATCTGATAGAGTTTGAAAGCACGATCAAAGAATTCGTAAGAAAAATAAATAGTCGTAAGGACTCAATACCGAGTGCACTTATCCCACTTTGTGGAAAATCTAAAGATCTTATCTGGACATCAAAATACTTTAAAAAAATTGATGGAATTGAGATTTCGACACTCGCAATTGAACAGTTCTTTCAAGAAAACTTTAAAAAAGACAAAATGAAGTTTTATAAGGGTAAAAAAGGTAACTTTAAAAAGTATAGTGTGACCCCCTCGAAAGAAAGCTCTGATTTTTCCAAATTCCAAGGCGAAATCAATCTGTATGAAGGAGATTACTTTAAGATTAATGAACTAGTAGTCGAAAAAGAAATTCCTGAATCTTATCATTTTATTTTCGACCGGGCGTCTCTTGTCGCCCTTCCTCGAGAAATGAGAAAGAACTACTTTGACATTACTCAAAAACTCTTAGCAAAATCGCCTCTTGGGTTATATCTCTTGTCTAGTTTTGAATATGATCAAACAAGAGTTGATGGACCTCCTTTTAGTGTTGAGGAAAAAGAGATTCGATCTCATTACTCGGAAAAGTTTGGTTTAAAAGTTGAGCTAAAAAAAGAAGAAAAAACTGAAATCAAAGGGCCAAAGTTTACTGAAGCAGGCATAGTCGATTTTATTCAAAAAGCATATCTTATAACCGCACAATAAAAATAAAAAGGCCTCGATTGAGGCCTATTTTATTTGAATTGACTAATTTTTTAACTGCATTGGTGAAGGTAATGGAAGAACGCTTCCTTCTAAGTATGGCAAAGGGCCAAAGAACGACTTTGCCATAAATGATGGAGGAATATCTCCAACAGTTTCATTGGCCATATCAACCGCCTCAGAGATGGAGTGCACGAGAGAGAGTCTCGCGGCCTCAACTGCGCGCTCGCCATTTACAATTCCAGAAGTCGAAACTTTACCAACGAGAAAATCCTTAACATCAACAGTACCTTCAATAATTTGACGAATTTGAAGTGGGCCAAGAGCTGAGTTGACCTCCTTAATTTGAGCGGCCACCCGAGCAACATACGGAGCAGCTTGTGATGTACCAGACACGGTCAAATACTCATTGCCAGGAACAGCGTTATAAATACCAAGACCGGGAGCTGCAACATCTACTGTCCTCACACCAAAATTTGAAAAAGGCGCCAAAACAACTCGATCATAAGTGGCGGCCACAGAAATTACATTATCTCGCTCAATATTAGTTGGAGAGACAGGATAAATATCATTATCAGTTCCATCATTTCCAGCAGCAAAAACGTAAAGTGTATCCGGTGCAATATCCGCCATTTCGCTAACGTTCTCAATGAGTACGTTTAAAAAATGTGAGGCCACCTCAAAAAGCTCTTCATCAGTCGCCGGACGCCTAAAGATATTTTCAAAAATAGCACTGACAATCATCGCGGCCTGAGCATAACCAGTTCCGAATGATCCATTCGCCACATCAACATTGTGTCCATCAACATAATCACCAATTTCAATTAACAACTTTGACTGCTCTTTGGCCAGAAATGCTAGAGCTTGTTTGACTAAACCAACTCTAAAACTTTCACCTTCGATAACGTCTTCTAAAGATGGGCCTTTATCATTTTGATTCACTAGGGCCAAAACCTGATCAACAAAAAGGGGGAGGCTTACTTCAGTCGGAATCAGCTTAATGGCCATGAGCTCTGATTTTTCAGTTCCCTCAATTGCAATCCCCCCAACATGTGTTCCATGCATGAAGTTCCCATAAATTTGCATTTTCTTGAGAAATTCTTCATTTTCAATCATGGATCGAAGCCACATGATGTCTTCTTGGGTCGCCTGACCAAGCATCATATCTGTTTGCACATCAAAAAAGCGCCGGATATCATCATCCAAAATGCCTAGGTATCTATAGTCGATAACTTCATTATTGCCTTCGGCAAAGTTCCAACCGTGAATGTCGTCAGGATAACCATTTCCATCCTCATCTCGTCCAGAGTTTGGTATATCTACCGGATTCCACCAAGCAGAAGGTGCGATCGCTTCATGCTGCATATCGGTCCCAGAGTCGATAATGGCCACAACCGGCCCTGCAGCACTGGCGGAAATCGAGAAGAATGTAAAAAAGACAGTAATAAAAGACACGGCCAAAAGTTTTCTTTTCATTTTATGTAACAAGTGAACACCCTCCCGGTGTAAATTAAAGTAATTAAGGCCCTTCATGAGGCCATAAGCTATCAATTATAAAGTACGAAATGTTAGCCTAAAGGTAATGCTTCCAAGGAATTTATAAGATGTCTAGGGCCAATAATTAAATGTAAGAAAAGCACCGAACAAAAGGACTCAAGTTTTGCTTGATATGTGTCGAGAAGTATATAAATCAGATATTTAGGGCCACATATAATGGGAAATGCGCACAAAAAAGAATCAAAAAATATCAGTTGGGATGAGCAAGATCAGACTAATGTTATGCAGCGTCCATATCCACAGATATTTGGGCGCTATCTTTTGCTGAAACCTATCACAGATGGTGGAATGGCAAGTATAAGCTTGGCCCGCCATCTCGGTGGCCTTGAAGGAGACAAAACATCCGGACATGACCTTCACTTGGCCGATAAATTAATGGCCATAAAAACAATCAAACTCGATTGGTCAAGAGATGAAAGTTTCCAACAAATGTTTAAGGATGAAATAAGAATAATTTTTGGCCTTAATCACCCTAATATTGTTCAATCGTATGACTATGGATTTCAGCAAGAGCAACTCTACTTGGCCATGGAGTACATCGAAGGATATAACTTAAGAGAATATCAAGTAAAATTAAAAAAGATCAAAAAATGGTTTAGCATAGATACAATTGCTTATATTACAAAAAACATTTGTCAGGGGCTAAACCATGCCCACAAATACAAAAATAGGCTAACTGGAGAAAACTTCGAAATTGTTCATCGTGATATATCTCCCGATAATATCATGATCACAAACGATGGGATGATTAAAATTATCGACTTTGGAGTTGCCAAGGCCATCAACAACCTCAACCGAACGAATACTGGAATGGTCAAAGGTAAATCATCTTATATGGCACCAGAATACCTGCTAGACCAAAAAGGGCTTACACACCTCTCAGATCAATTTGCAACCGGACTTATACTTTGGGAACTATTAACAGGTCGCAAGTGCTTTAATCACCATGAAGATATGAAAAATTTAACGGACATTATGGAGTGTAAAATTCCGAATCCAAAAGACATAAACCCAAAAGTTCCGGATGAACTTGCTCAAATTGCACTAAAAAGTTTAAGTAAAGATCCTTCAAATCGCTTTGAAGACATGCAGGAAATGGCCGATGAGCTGTCAATCTTTTTATCGAAACACTATCCTGACTTTAAAGAATCAAAAATAAAAAAGTATGCTCAACACCTTTTTTCAGATGAAATTAATGAGCACACAAATTCTCTAGTGGAACTTGGAAGAATTAATATTTCGGTCTTTAAGCAAAAGATGCAGGAGAACAAAGAAGTCCATACAAGAAAAACAGGTGTCACATCTTTTCTAGAAGAGGAAGATCAAGACGCTTATGAGCACGACTTGACCAACGAACATATAATCAAAGCGCGACATGACACAGAGGAAAATTATCATTTTAAAGTATTTGTGCCTGAAAAAGATGATGACGAAAAAACACCAGTAAACCCTGCTGAAAAATTTAAAAAAATCGCAGGGCGAATAGTAAAAAACGCCCCA
>SKIL01000301.1 GCA_007116425.1 Bacteriovoracaceae bacterium
ATTCCCAAAATTTATCTGAAAACAATATCTGTGAATGCTGTCAAATTCCGGGAAACCTCAGACCTCATATTGTTTGGTTTGGTGAAATTCCCCTACACATGAATCAAATCCAAGAGAAACTTGAAACATGTGATTTATTTGTTTCAATTGGAACCTCCGGAGTGGTCTACCCCGCTGCCATGTTTGTTCAAATCGCGAAAACGAACTCAGCATATTGTATCGAATTCAATCAAGAAAAAACGCAAATCTCTAGTCATTTTGATGAGTGTATTACAGGTCCTGCGTCAGTGACTGTACCGCGTTTTTTTAGCTGTTCGAAGTAAGCTAACCCGAATCAGGATTTGACCAAAAGTAACCTAGACGAAAAGCAAACACGAGCTGCTCATAATCTTCATTATAATATCTTGGTCCCGCCATTATAAAAAATCTTTCACTTATAAAACCAACCCATACTAAATCGATCTTACTAATTTTCTTTGTCGTCGTATGAACATACTCTTGATTATCTCTTCTCTCTGAAAGACCTAAACCTAGCCCTGCTGTTAAAACAAAAGCTCCAACTGGTGTATGCAAGCTGCCTTTCACATTAGCAAAACCCAAAAGTCTACGTATTTGAATTTCTGGTAGCAAATCAAAGTCGGGCAACTTCAATTGAGACTTCGTTTCCTTTGGACGATATCTCTCCTTATCGTAATGGATTGATGGGCTGAGACCCACATTAAACTTCCAGTTTTCATACTGGTAAGGATGCTGAATATTTCTAACGGAAAAAGACACATCACCAAATCGTTCAGCATTCTTATAATGAACGCCATCAAATGTCGTATCAGAGACAGTATATTTTAAATGAGTTGTTCCGCTATTTAGGAGACCTAAAACGGCGCAACCTTGAAGCAAGGCGAGGGTAAGACAAAATATGATGAACCTAATATAAAACACAATAAACCCTTACAACAAGGTGCAAAATAAAAGAAAGCCTATCATCATTATTGAGCATTGCCCATATAATCACAAATAGATATCATACGTGAAAAGGAATATTTTTATCATGCGTGAACTCAATAAAAATGTCACACAATTTAAAGAGTCTGTTTTCGCGACTCTCTCAAGATTGGCGAATGAAAATCAAGCAATTAATTTGGCCCAAGGCTTTCCAGATTTCGATGGGCCTCAATGGGTTATTGATCTCTTGGGAAAATCTGCGCGAGGTAGTGCCAACCAATACGCTCCCCTAGAAGGAGACATAAGTCTTCGCAAAGTTATTTTAGAACATTTCAAAGACAAAAGAGGTCTTGAATACGACACTCAAAAAGAGATCACAATCACACATGGTGCAACAGAGGCCATATTTTGTTCAATTCTAGCTCTGGTAAACCCTGGCGATGAAGTTATCATTTTTGAGCCATTTTACGACTCTTACTTGGCCGCAATTCAACTCGCTGGAGGAGTTCCTGTTCCCATCACATTAAAAGGTCCAGGTTTTACTTTTGACATAGATGAATTAGAAAAATCTTTTAGTCAAAAAACAAAACTAATCCTCTTTAATCATCCACACAACCCTACGGGAAGAGTTTTTAATGACAGTGAAATCACACAAATAACGAGTTTAACTTGTAAGTATGACAGCTATTTATTATGCGATGAAGTTTATGAGTATTTAGTTTACGATCATCAAACCTTTAAATCCTTAGCGCAATATCCTGGTATGCGCGACAGAACAATTACAATATCATCAATAGGAAAAACGTTTGGCCTTACAGGCTGGAAAGTCGGATGGGCGATTGCTAGCGAAGATCTAAGTTTTGCCATTCGAAAAGTTCATCAATTTACCACTTTTTGTGCTCATCACCCGACTCAAAAGGCAGCAGCACAGGCCTATGAAAATCTCGACGATTATCTTCCGACATTTATAAGGACATATCAGGAAAAAAGAGACTTGTTTGTGCAAGGCTTGAAAAGTTGTGGGCTCAATCCCGTAATTCCAGAGGGAACTTACTTTGTAATGTGTCCTATTCCCGACCATTACAATCTTGTTGCCCAAGCATTTAGTATGGAGCTTATAAAAAAAGCAAAAGTCGCAACCATTCCACCAGAATCTTTTTATATTAATCAACATTTCGGAGAGAGATATCTCAGGTTTTGTTTTGCTAAAAAAGAAGAAACACTAAAAAAATCTATCAGTCGTCTAAAGGATTACTTCAACCACTAGATCCTTCTGTTAGTAATGCATGAGAAATAAACTTGAGAATATCAAGTAACGATACAATTGAAATGGGAAAATTGTCCTCATTAACGATTATAATTCTTCGATACTTAAATTCAAACATATTATTTATAGCATGACTGATCAGATGATTTTCAAGTAATGTATCAGGAGAGGCAGTCATAAAATCTTTAACTTTAAGCTCAAGTTCACCAAAGTTTTTTAATAAAGTTACTTTTTCAACAATATCACTCTCGGTAAATATTCCCTTAATAATTGTTTCAAACTCAGTAATAACAGCATAACCAGTCTTAGCTTTAGCCATTTTGATAAGAGTATCATGAAGTGAAGTATTATGATCTATTCTTAAAGCATCACGATAAATGGCCTTTCTAAGCGGTGAATAAAAAATATTTCCCGATAGGGAATGTGACTTTGGACAAAAGCTAAAACCTTCTTCTTGAAAATTTGCCTCCAGCAAATTCCATGACTTTTTTGTTCCTAAGGCCTTCACATCTCTAGGAAAGAAGTTTACAATGAAGTTCAACAAATCACGAATAGAAAGAATCTTGTATCGCTCAGAGATAGGTAGACCTTCTCCAAAATCAACAGGGATATGCCGAAACTCTCTTATCGCCATCAGTTTAATGGCCGTTGAGACAGTATCATCATGACGTAAAGTAAATATTTTACTCGTCATCCACTCAGCTAATTTAATCTCTCCTCTAGAGTTATAAAATTCAGGCTTTACAATAAGTCCTTTTAAAATAAGATCTCTCTCTGTAAAAATACCCTTTAATCCAGCCTCTTGACCATCTACCAGAGCCACACGAACCCTGTGATTTGAACTCTTGCTTTGATCAGAAATACCAAAAGAGCCTAGAACCTTATCTAGTGAATCTAACTCACTCAAAATGACTGCACTCTTTAGAGAAAGTTCACCAAGCTTAGTTTCAAAAACTTCACTTTGCGCCTCATCATAAGATTTATTATTTTCAAAGTTCATTTGAGTTGGCCTCACAAGTTCTAAAAGCTTCAATTATAATTGTAATCAAATTATGACCATATGAGCAAAATAATCGACATTTAGTTTTTATCTGGCTATATTGAAGCCAACAACAAAGCTACACGCTCAAGATATAAAGGAGAGGTGTAATGTTTGGATTTGGTACTGGTGAACTTCTTATTCTTCTCGTTTTAGTGATCCTTTTATTTGGAGCAAAGCGAATCCCAATGCTGGGTCAATCTCTTGGAAAATCCATCAAAAACTTTAAAAAAGGCCTCAACTCTCCAGATGATGAAGATGTAGAGGAAAATGACGACGGCCCAAAAACTTAGCAATGCAGCAAGAGACTAATAACACTTAACCAGGTTTAAAGCTTTTATCATGGCCAAAGCGGTAATTAATGAGACATATTGTTGGTGCCTAATTCGCTAATAAGGAGACTTTTATGAAGTGCAACATTACATTTAGAAA
>SKIL01000080.1 GCA_007116425.1 Bacteriovoracaceae bacterium
GAAGCAACATTCTCCGTTAGAATAACTTTCATGACATATCTCCTTTATCTTCCTTATTTTTATTTAAAAATCTTCTAAAATTAAACCACATATCAAAAACACCACCAAGAATGACGACCTCCCAAGCAAAGAGGACGGCCGTAACAACAAGAAGTGAACGAAACAGGCCAATAACATTATAATGAGTAAGCACATCGTAATACAGGCCAAAGCCTTGAAAGAAGTAAAAAACGGCCAAACACATAAGGATATTGCCGCCAATTACCGCAAAAAGCTCACTCAAAAAATGTCCGCTACCGACATAAAAAACAAGCCCTAAAATAAGAGGCCACACAGCTTGATCTGGAACTCTAAACTTTATCAGCTCATTTAACCCATAAGGGTAACTAACTTTTTGTCGCCAAACGGGACTATTTCTCAAGGTTAAAAATAAACAAATCCAAACGGCGAGAAAAACGCTGACAAACCCAGCACCAAATGCCCAGTTCATCACACTATTAACAATGCGCTCAGGGTTTTCAACTAGTTCACGCATAGTCGAAGCATTCCCCTGGCCACTTTCAATAAAACGTCTATTCTCCTCACTTGCCATAAAGCTTTCGACCATCCCTTCAACGATGGTTGTAACTTCACCCCTGAGTCCATCTGATGAAACAACACCAATAAAACCCACAAGTAGTAAAATTATGGCAAAAAGACTTAAACCAGACCTGACCAACCCAACAACGGGATGCTCCTTAGTAAAGATTGTTTTGGCCACGACAAAAGCAATGGCCGCTACAAAAATCAAGGTCGCAAACATTGTACTCAAAGCAGGGAATGCCATACTCAGCAAATAGGCTCCGACTAGAGACAAACCAATAACCGCCACGCCTGCTTTAATTCCATACAGTAAAATGGCCATGACCAATGGAACTGGAGCGAGGGGAATAAGGGCCTGAGTCGCGGCCAAAGCAAAAGTCACGGCCCCAAGGAAAAGTAACTTTCCATTAGAAAAAGGACTTTGTTCAGATGTGTTGTAGTGCTTTGGTTCAGTCATTTATTAACCTAGTTCTTAATTGCTCTTACACTGATATGTTATTCAGCACAACGTCCTGAAAGATGACTTGCGATTCCCATGTTTCGAGCACGTTTGATAGCTGTCGTTGCAAATCTCTGGTGCTTACGAGAAATACCAGAAACACGAGAAGGGCTAATCTTACCAAACTCATTTACAAGCCATGCAAAAGTGTTCGGGTCCTTCCAGTCAGCTTTAAGGTTACGTGCCGTAAACCAACAGGCCTTTCTACGTGCAAATTGACGACGCTCATTTCTGGCATCACCTTCACCATCTTCACCCTCTTCAACATGTGATCCATTATACTTTTTAGAATATGGAGTCTTGTACTTCTTAACGATTTCTTCTTGCTCTGAATCTTTCCCAAGAGCAAAGATCCCATGGCGAAGAAGACTTTCATTAATACGAAAGCGACGGATAAGTTCAGTATTTGTTCCTTCATCATTTGACTTATAAATGAAATAAAGGAAACGACCTCTCTCAGTCCCATCTTTTGTTGGTTGAGCAAAAGTTAAAGTTCCCCAGTCATCCTGCACAAGTGCTTCGGCCTTAAACTGACCTAAAACTTCACGTACTAGCTCATTAATTTTTTCTACATGCTCATCAGAGAGTTCTGATTTCGCGACAACAGACAATTCATAAATCATGGTCTATTCTCCTGGTCTAATGGCCCTCGTCGTTAGTGTCGAGAGCGAGTTCATGATTAATTAAAAAAACGTAAATGTGGTGCGGACATTATCAAAGAGAAGTAATAATGTATAGCGAAATTGGTCTTTTCTATGTAATTATTCGCTATAATTGAAACTGCGCCCAATAAACCTGTAGAGAGTCAGGGTCGCGACATAACATTGTGAAATAATGAGCAATTCTTCTTTGTCCAAGTTGCTCAATCGGTGCACACCCATGAGGAATTTGCCAAGATCTTTGAACCGGCCGCACAAAGTCCCCCTCATCTAGACGCATCATAAAGTAAAGCAAGTTCCCATAGATTAAACGCGAGTTAACAAATATTCCATTTTTCAATTTTCTCGTCTCACCTGCTCTAAACCTAATGGGCATAAAAGTTTCAGCAAACTGGACTCCGGGAAAAGCACTATCTCGATTGATTGGCAGCTTTTGGGCCGAACTCACCTCTCTCTTTTCAGTATCAAAAAGAATTGAGTATAAATAAAACCTCGACTCAATAAAAAACTCCTTATATTGCCCATTCCGCTGATGCCCGAGAAGAGGGTTAAATATTTGGTCACTCCAAGAGCTTGATCGAAAATCGAAGGAGTTCGTCACACCTGTTTTTGAATCAACTGAAGAAACTCTTAAATTTTGACGATCAAAAAGAGTCACAAGATATTGAGAAAACTCGCTCTTGTTCGAACTAAGTCCATAAGCGGGACGATAAGAGTTACTATCTAAGAAAAGATCACCTTGATTCCACTTATTCAAAGAAAAATCCTCAGTAGAGTTAAACTCTAGTCCAAGAACGTTTCGCTCATATAAAGGCCCATAAGACAAAGTAAAGCTAACGCTTGAGTTTTCTAACTCATCTAGGCTCTGTTCTTTCATATTTAAAAAGTAATAATCACTTCCATACAAAGAAAGCTCTGGGAACAACTGACGCAAAGAGGAACGTAAAGAGGCTTGTAAGCTGTTTCTATAAGAAGGAAAGGAAAGAGAGTCAAACGCTCGGGCCCGCAATTCTAATACAGTTTCTCGTCCCTGATTCTCGACGACTTTATATGGCCCTAAGTAAAAAGCGCGCTGCTTATGACTCGTATCTCTTTGCAATAGATTTAACGTATTATCAATATTTGAAAGTCTGGCCTCTTTTAAAAATACCGGAACAAAAAATTCTCCGAACTCATCACTACGATGCTTGACCCAAGAAAATTCATGCCTTCCGGCCGTAACAGGGAGTCCCCCAAAGGTGCTCACAGGGAAGTCCCAATGATGAATACCATTTTCTCGAGCAAAAGAATTTGGGTAATAAGGATTTCCGGCCCGATCAAAAAAACTTAAACGTAAAGTTTGGGCCCCAAATCTCGAATGTAAAGAATAGACCATTAAAACATCACGTTCCTTTACTCCCAGAAACCTTGTCTTTAAGATACTGAGCACACGGTTAACGTAGGGAAGCTCAATTGTGTGGTATTCAATCTCAGCACCACCAAAAACATGGAAAAAATGAAGCTGAGTTATATCCTGATTAGGGATTGGTTGCGGTAAGTAAAAGACTTGTTGTTCAAATAAACTATGAGGGTCATCGACAAGAGAGACTCGTGCCAAAGTTTGCCCACCTTGAACACTTAAAGCTGCACGCGAAAGCATTTCCGCTAATTCGGGAGTGATCCCTTCAATAGCATCAAAGAGAGTTTTATGGAGATCTCCACGCTGCTGTAAATCCTGAGAAAAAACAATATCAACCTTTCCATGAAATATACCTTTACCATCTCGAGAGCTAAACAATATCTCAAGCTCCCAATGAGAGTCGAGCTCAAACCAATCCTCAGGAAAAGTACCCTCTAGCACGACTCGAGTCGTCTCTCCAGGCCCTAAGAAAAAACTTTCTTTTTTAGCAACAAGAGTTTTAACCGTATCACTTTGAGATGGTTTACTCTGAGAAACA
>SKIL01000035.1 GCA_007116425.1 Bacteriovoracaceae bacterium
ATTTTGAAATTTAAAAAATGGGCCATCTTGAAAATAGAGAATTTCACCTCCCCACACACTTAATATTTCATGACTATGGTTATAGAATTCAAAGAATGGAGAGATTATAAGTGCAAAAGATAAAACTGGAATTATTAATACTAGACCCCAAACCCACTTAGGAAGCCTTATTCGTTGATTAAACTTTAAAAGAAGGTATAAAACAACTGATGGGATGAAAATCGGTACAAAAGATCTTAAGCGATGTAGAGTAACTTTTGTCTCAAAGTCGTCAACTAAGTAAATCAGACCAGCAAAAAACGACCAATATCCCATTAAAAAGAAAAAACCGCACATGACCCATCCGGTAGGATAGTGCTTGTGACGATAACTATAAAAAGCTAGGACAAAAAGAAAGAATCCTGAAATAAAATGCAAGAAATTAAATGTCGGTAAGATAAGCTTTTCTATTCCCATTATTTCTCAGTATAAAATTAATTCACTAAAATAGTAACTTGTTTTTGTTGCTATGGAGAGATTAATGGGTGTCCAGAAAATTTTAATTATCGATGATCATCCCATTTTCAGACAAGCTCTTAAAAATATATTGGCCCACGAAGATCGTATAGAAATCATCGGAGAATGTTCCGATGGTGATCAAGCTTATGAAAAAGTTATGGAACTGGGACCCGACCTTTTACTATTAGATATCGAAATGCCTATTCTCGACGGCCCCTCACTTTTAAAAAAACTTAATGAACATGAGAATCGCCCCAAAGTCATCGTGATTTCTCAAGCTAATGAGCCTCACCGACTTAAGCAGTTACTAGAGGCAGGGGTAGAGGGCCATATTTTAAAAACAGAAGACTCCCAAAATATTCTTAATGCTATCGAGCAAGTCTCTAAGGGAGAGCGCTACTTCAGTTCTAAAATTGCCAACTCTTTTTACCAAATGCTTTCTCATGACTCTAAAGTCTCTTCTGAAGAAGATATTGAAGTCGAATCTAAGGAATCACTTTCAAAAAGAGAAATCGAAGTATTAAGGTTTGTATCAGAAGGAAAAACAAATAAGGAAGTTGGTGCCACCTTAGGCTGCAGTGAGAATACTATCAAAAGTCACAAAACAAATATCATGAGAAAAATAAATGTGAGAAATTCCGTTGAAATGACTCATTGGTATCTTAAAAATTTTTAAAATAATTGGCCTCTCAAAAAATGGAGAGAGGCCTTTCAAAAAACTTTACTTAGAAATCCATCCTTGCACCAAGCATAAACTGTAAAGAGTTGAACTTAATTGAGTAGTTAAAACTTTCACTCCCTTCTCCTCCTGAGCTATCGAAAGCATTCGTCAATCCAAGACTATAGCGGGCACCAAAAAAGAGAGAGAAGTCTTGCCCCTCGAGAAAATGCTCGGCCTCACCACCAAAGTCTAGACCCAGGCCAAAAGTTTTTGTGTCAGCTCCATCAGCACTAGAAAGCTTAACTCTTGGAGAGAGACCAGCAAGAACAGAAAAAGTTGTCCGTTCAACGAACTGCTCTTCAAACTTATATTTTGCAAGAACAGGTACATATAGATAACTTACTTTTCCAGAACCCTTACCAGGTCTATAAAAGGTTGGATCAACTTGGAGGTAAAGATTATCAATATCAAACTGAGCAAGGTCGCGCTCGTAAGAAGCACCTAAGATAAAGCTACTGCTTGAGCCACTACTCATGCTAAAACCGCCGCCAGAAACTCTCACCTTGTCGGAAGAAAGACCGATAAAACCACCAATTCTCTGCTCTGCGGCCTGGGCAAACCCTGAAATAAAAAGGGAACTTAGGAATAAACAGCTTAAAAATGTACGAAATAACGTTTTGTGACTCATATGCTCTCCCTCAATGAAACGTTAATACATGATCAAAGTTGACCAAATTAATTTATATTGAGGCTTAGTGATAACCTCGCTAAGGCATGTTGTAAAATAAAACTGGCCTAAAGCTTTAGTTCGCTCTCATCTCGATAAAAAATCTTTTCATCGAGCTGGCCTTCGCTTTTTGCCACGATGCAAGATACTGTTCCATCGCCAGCCACATTTACGGCCGTACGCACCATATCAAGCAAGCGATCTACCGCAAGAATAATTCCAATCCCCTCTAGAGGGAGGCCGACTTGTTGGAAAACCATGGCGAGCATAATAAGCCCTACACCAGGGACTCCGGCCGTACCGATAGATGCAAGAGTTGCAGTGAGAATAACCGTCATATACTGACTAAATGCGAGATCTATACCATAGGCCTGGGCCACAAATACCGTGGCCACACCTTGCATAATTGCCGTTCCATCCATATTGATTGTTGCACCGAGAGGAACCGTAAAAGAGCCGACAGATTTGTTCACTCCAAGCTTGTTTTGAACTGCTTCTAAGGTTATCGGAATTGTCGCGTTACTACTGGCCGTACTGAAAGCAAAAAACATCACTTCATTAAACTTTTTAATAAAAGTAATAGGATTCAGTTTTGCCAAAAACTTTAAAAGCAGTGGAAAAGTAACAGTCAGATGAAGAATGAGGACCAGTAAAATCGTGAAAAAGTATTTCGCTAGCGGCATAATCGCATCAAAACCTTGATCAGAAAAGACTTTAGCAATTAAGCAAAAAACACCAAGCGGAGAAATTCGAATCACCATATTCACAAGTTTCATGACGACATCATTTACATCTTGAAATAAGGAAAGAAGTCTTTCACCTGGCTTTCCCGCAACTGTCATGGCCAAACCTAAGAGAATGGCAAATAAAATAATCTGTAGCATCTCCCCTTCGGCCATGGCCTCAATCGGATTGCGTGGGATAATATTAATAAATGTTTCAACTATCGGTGGAGCTTCAACTGCTTCAAACTCGGCCTCACTTTCAAGCTCAAAGCCTTTACCAGGAGAAACCAACCAAGCAACTGAAAGCGCCATGGTGATTGCTGCAGCGGTTGTCAAAAGATAGAGCCCCACAGTTTTTCCACCAATTCGCCCTAATTTTTTAAGATCTCCTAAACCTGCTGTTCCACAGACAAGAGAGACGAGGACGATGGGCACAACTAATAATTGAAGTGCGCGTAGAAAAATTTGTCCTCCGGCATGAAAAATGCCATCTATAAACACACTTTGAAAAAAGACAACTTCATCGAGATTTAAAATATTGAAAAAAAGCCCAATTGCCGCCCCTGCAATCAAACCAATAAAAATTTGAACGGTTAAGTTGTGATAACTTACCTTTTTAAGCTTAAACATAAGCTCCCCTTAAAAGAAAATAAAAGGTCATTTTACAATTAACTGAATTAGCTTCTTAATATTATTAATGGCTTCGCTCAATTAGGCAAACAAGAGAAGAGTATGCCGACTTTATATACCTAAGACATCATAAGCTTTTTTATTCCAGACTCTAGGCCTTCGAGGGTTAGGCGATACATTGAAAAATGTTCTCTGATAGCATTGATCGTGGGCTCACTCCACAAGTCTTCTCCCTCTGGATTGAGCCAAATATGATGAGGAAAGAAAGCGGCAAGCTCAGATACTCGATCAATGGCAATTGGTGAGACTTGTTTTTTATATTGATGCCGTACCCGACCAAAAGTGTCGTAATACTTTCTCATTTCTCCATTTAAATAAAAAAGTTCATAGGGTGCCATATAAGCATCCCCGACAATAATTAAGCGCGTCTCAGAG
>SKIL01000325.1 GCA_007116425.1 Bacteriovoracaceae bacterium
AGGCACATGAGACCATGCCATATAAAGGTATATCATACCTTCATGTCCACTTCTCTGAGAAAATTCTAATTGCCTATAACGAGAATAAATGGGAATAGATGCATCTTGATTCGTCGGCCTATAATTTAAATTATTTAATAACCGCTTCCGAAAGGCTTCCCCCTCAGGTGAGTACCTTAAAACTTGTAGCTCGACAGGGTAAACAATTCCTCGATCTAAAACAAAAAGAATATCTCTATCGAATTGATCATTCTCTGCTAAAGCATATGAGCTTAAAACACCAATATCTTTATCGCCATAATATTGAATTTCATCAAAATCATGGCCAAAAAATTGGTTACGGTTTCTCAACAGATAGAGGTTATAAACGAGCTCTCTCAAAGGATATTTTCGTATCGTATTATATTTTTCGAAAAAAGTTTGTTCATCAGATATCAGCAAATCTTTGATAAACAAATCTTTCCAAATTTCTCTTGAAGATTTAGATAAAATATAATTCTTAAAATATGGCAAATTAAATAGCTGATCGCTTCCCAAATCCATTCTAAAGTGGAATGGCTCATGTACTACAAACTTAGCAAAGACTTCACTTCGATGATTCATAAAAGAAAAGCCGAAAAGTAAGCTATCATCAATATCATCGTATTCAATTTCTGGACGAAGTACGTAGATGTGATGATAAATGGGCACAGGCACTTCAAAATGAGAGAAGTGAAATATTTCCCAACGTGAATCATCCTCACTCAAAGAAGGAAAGTTGCGCTCAACCTGATAATTTGTACCCGACATAAAATGTGCCGGAGATCTTTCAATATTTAATAACTCTCCTTCAATCCCTTCAGAAACTGCTGTAATGTAGTAGTGATAGGGCAACATATAGATAATAAACCCAAACACAGAGAGCCCGATGAGAATAAATGAAGATAAAATAAATGTTTTCACACAGTACTTATCGACATTTCAGCCTATTACCTGAGCTTTTTTGGATGGAAATCGGCAAAATAACTCAACTTGAAATGAAAATCTCCGATAAGTTAGAATAAATAAGTCGGGTTAACTCAAGTTAACTAAAGACAGGCCATCAAAAGGCCCTACTAAAGAGGACTTAAACATGTACACGGCCCTATCTAAAGCAGGCATAATTCTCTTTATAGCAATCTGCATAGCTGCTTGTGATCAACCTAGAGACCGAAGAGTCGCTCACGAGCAATTGGGTGTCGGCCAAAATAGTGATCGAAACAACTTTTCGTCAAACGGCCAGCCAAATAGTGGCCCCAGCTCTTCATCTGATAGAGATGGAGTTGATTACGATATAATTAACGACCAAGGCCAAGGAAGTAAAAGCAGTGGCCAAATCCCGAATGAAATTTCACATTGTCGATGGCCAAGTATAAGCGGCGGTGCATTTGCTTCAGAGCACCAACATATTGGACAATATACCGTTTGCCAGTCTACCGCCAAAGATACTGATGTCTACATTCAAGTAAGACATCCAATAACTGATAGTACATTGTGCCTTATTCCAACTTATCACTCAGGTAACAAGGCCATTTTTATAGGTGAGCCGCGCTGCTTTGAGGCAAGAAATAGTGAATCAGTTTATAGAATTGGCCTTCTTAAAAATCGTCCAGGATACTCAAATTTTAATGTTACAGGTGTAATGATTATGCGAGATAGAGCGTATTTTTACCCTTATCCTTTTAACCAATACCTATTGAGTCCAGATGCCTATTTATTTTGTGCTGAATGGCTAGACCGACACAATGACCCTTCATATTGTCAGGCCTTCGATGCTGTTGGACAGTATATCTATCATCGCTTCTAGAGTAAATTTAAAAACTAATTTTTGAGCTTTCCAGAGACTTTATCGCCATGCCGATATCGCTGGGAAAGCTCTCCATCAAGTGACGGAAAACCTAAAATGGGAACAAAGGCCTGACCAGAGCTTGAGACACCAGAACCAAGATCATAGCAAATGACAAAATAGAAAAATGAAACTCCATCTTTGTCATGTGCCTTTATATATGTTCTTATTCGATCACCAGCACTATCAAGATGAGTATAGACTTCATCTGGCGACTCTAAGGTTGAGGCCATAAATTGATGGTATAAATGAAAATTTTCATATGGAATATCAGCAACAGAACGCAACTCCATTAGCTCTGCTAAAACAGAAGATTTTTTCTGCTCGATTGAATCATGAGTTTCCATATCAATCTCTACTTGCTCTGAAATTTCCTCAGGTAAAGTTCCATCTTCAGCACTCACAGACTGATCAATAAAAGGTAGTTCAAGTTCATCAATCGACTCAGAGAGAAAGTCCTGAATATCTTCAATTTGATGACCAAACTGAAAGACAGATAAAAACTCTTCACTTTCTGTGGCCGTAACTAAAAGTAAAAAAGAAGGTCTACCATCTGAAACAAGACATAAAACGATGATCCATACAGGCCTAGAATTCCCCTCTCTTTCAACTTTGAGTAAAAAAGCATAAGTACGCTCTTCAAGATCGTTCTCTAGCTCATAGATCATATCTGGAGATTTTAAGATGCGCTCCATAAGATGAACATCTTGAATATAATGAGAAAAATCTTCAGCAACTAGTCCTAGTTTTTTTCTAAGCTCTACTTCAATTTTTTCATAGTATTTAAATATTGGAGAATAAAAAGACTCAATACAAGCTTCACTACAAAAGCCTCTTTTAGAATCATCTTCAACAAAATAAAGGGCCTCAAGCTGATCATGTATAGATTTGCAGTGAGAACAAAAATAAATAGCTTGTCCAAAGCTCACTTAAACCCTCTTAATCGTTATTTTAAATACCAAATTGTAGGCCAGCAAAAAGCCTATTACCATAGAGGCCGTCAATATCCCAAAGTCTTGCTCTCAACATTTCAGAGCTATCATCAACCTTATTTGTTTGAAAAGTTGCACCTAACCTCAAGCGAGTTGAATCAGACAAACGTAAGTTCATAGACGGAGTTACTGAGGCAAAGCTCTGAGACTCCTCTAAAAAGAAGTCGCGATCAGATTGATCAGAGTTACCGATACGGTAGGTGGCACCCTCAAGTATCATTTGTATTTCAGAGCTAACATGCCAAGCAAAAGTCGCATAAAACTTTTGGATATCCCCTATCGCCAGCTCTTCAATTTTATTTGGATTTCCTGTCATTCTATATTCATAACCAAGACCTAATGCAAAAGAGTAAAACCGCTTACTTGTTAAAACCCCGAGATGATAATCATTTCTAGAGGCCCCATAGGCCGAAGAGTCAGAGGCCTTAATACTCATTCCTGCAAACAGATCAATATTGGCAGAAGTTTGCGCCGGACCAAACTCTAACCAATTAAATCCAAGTAAGAACTTCGCATTTCCATGATAAAGAGAGCTATCTTCCCCTCGGTGATCCATAGGATCAATGGCCTCAGATGGACTCATCCAATAGCTCACATCTAAAAAAACATCGTAGGCCGTCATAAACTGACCTCGAACTTTTAAAAAGTCGACCTTTTCTTTGACTGAGTTGAATTCACTTCCAGACTCATCAACTTGATCATACTTAATGCTTAATGAATCAAATTGAGTAGACAGTCTAAACATCTGTCCACGAGAGGAGCTATTTAGAGGGGCCCTTCTCTGTACAACTTGAGAAGATGATGAACTAGGATTATTAGCGCTAACGTTTGGAGAGCTTGAAGGAGGATTTGTATAATCTACAAGTGCCTGAGATGAAATTGGAAATAAGAAAAGAGCAAAAGCTGGAAAAATATAAGATAGCGTTTGTTTTTTTAAAATATTCATACCTCTTCCCTGAAGTAAGATGATTATACCTACTAATATTGTAGCAAAAAATTCAAAGAAATATACACACCAAGACAAATCTATCACTTTCAAACTAAATAATATGAAAAAACAAATACTTAATGTAACTCGTCGGGAAAGTCTTACCCGCTGATATATAAACTATAAAAAAGGCAAAATATTAATCAGAGAGTCAACAATCCCGAATGATAAGGAGTTAGAACTTGGAGCAACCTAGAAGAAGAAATGAAGATAGCATTCCCTCACTAATTGATATGGGTACAAGAGGATATTTCCCATTGTTTAGACCCGAATGGATTGAGGAGATTTTTTCTGAAAGTTTCGCAAGCACAAACAACTCGACACCTAATAAAAGTAAGAAAAACTACAATCGACTTACCGGCCAAGAAAAAGAAAAGGCCAAAAGTATCATCCAAAGGCTGGCCAAACATAGAAGTATTGAAAGAAAGCAAATTGTCATTTCAGCAATGGATGAGAATGAAAGAAAGCTTCTCGTTAGGGCCTTTATGAAGATGGTAGAAGGAAAAATACTTGATGCAAAACCTGGTTTGCACTAGATTTTACAAGAACTTGCAAAGGCTCTTATTATTCGTGCTTCTAATTGCACCAGTTGGGGTCTTTGCTGAGTACAGAGTATACCAATACTTTGTTAAATCAAAACATGAAACAAGATTTGATACAGAGGCCTATCAGGTTATCTCAACCCTAGACCCTATCTCTTATAAGGCCTATCATGGAGGAGATGAGGCCATAACCTTAGACTTACTCAGAACATGGACATGTCCTGGACATACTGGTAACCGGCGCCCGATCTGCCCTCCCCCAGAAAAAGTTGAAGAGCAGCAGAGGTAGAGCATTGAAAGTCAGCAATCAAAATGATCAACAACACCTACTCGATTTAAACAAAGACTTACGTAGAAAAATCTTTGAAAAACAAAGAGAAATAGCTCAGGTCAAAGAACTGTATGAAAAAAAGCGTGAAGATGCCCTAGCTGTTGAAGAAGGACGACTCAGGCAAGTTAAAGAAGTTTACAGTGATAAAAAGCTAGATGCCTATCAACAAAAACAAGACCAACTAAAACGCTACCAAGAAGAATTGGCCCAAACTCAGCAAATGCTTAATAAAGAAAAAGAATACTTAAATGAAAACCATCAGTCTCGTATGAACAGTATAAATCTGCATCGGAATGATCAATTTGAAACAAAACTCTCTCAGGCGAATCAAGAAACAAGAGACTTAAGTCAACAAACACGAGAGGCGATTGAAAAATTAAAGTTTGAGCACCAAGATAAAATTCACTATGTAGACTCACAGGCCCGGGCCGAATTCAACCAAATTGTCGATAGGAATGAGAGAGTTCTTATAGAGATTCAAGACAAATATGACCGTGAAAAGAAACAATTAGCTCACGAGCATAAAATTGCATTAACCAAGCAGCAACAAGAATTTGAAAAGCAGCAAAGACAAATAACACATGGGGCCCATATACAAAGTGAATCGATGGCCAGACAGTACGAAATGGAACTTGCCCATCGTGAAGACTTTTTGAAGCAACGCCTTCAGCATCAAGAGGACATGTTTCATCGTAGATACAGCGAACTAATCCAGGAACAAGAAAGCGTTTTACAGAGGGCCCAAGAAAAATATCAAGAGCAATTAAATGCTCTTGCCGCAGAGTTTGGACAAGAAAAAGAAAACGTCGTTTCTCGTGCTCAAGATCCTTTTTATCAAATACGAACCTTATCTCCTCAAATTGAAGATACCGGTGACGCTTATATTATTTCTTTAGAAATTCCAGAACATGAAAAAGAAAACATAAGAATTAATGCCAACAATCGAACTGTCAAAGTCACACTGACAAGAAGTTTTACGGAAGAGCTTAGAGACGACAAAGGTCATTCAGTCGATAAGTCTAAAAGATCCGAAGTTTTTGTTAAGGAGTTTCAAACCGCCGATATTTTGAACTCAAGAGACCTCAAGCAAGACTACAGAGATGGCGTCATCTATTTTAGACTAGGTAAGGCCTAGTCATCCTCTCGATTTTTACCAGTATAATCAGTCACATGAAAATTAACTTTTTCAACCTTGATAATATCTCTAATTTCTTTTCGCATAAAATTGACCCTTCGCGGGTGAATTGTAATATAAACATTTAGAAGTCTAGTGTCAGACTTCTTGTCGAGAATTTCTTCATACATTTCATTAATTGTGTTCGTTTCACTTAAAACAATATCTTTGACCTGCCGTTTCGCCGAACCAGTTGTTAAGACTTCAAGATGATAATTTTTAAACTCTTTAGCTGGTTCTAATAATTTATACAATGGATCTAGAAGTTTTAAGACGGCCAATACAGTTAGGGTGAAAAGTGTGGCAATTACGGGGTAACCGGCACCGATTGTAACCCCGACGGCAGCAACAACCCAGATAGAAGCTGCGGTGGTTAGACCTTTTACACTCCCTCGACTTTGAATAATCGCCCCTGCACCTAAAAAGCCAATCCCTGAAACGATCTGAGCTGCAATCCTTGCGGGATCAGAGAACCCTTCAGTGTGTCCGGCCTGAATAAGAATTGAAATAGCTGTATACAAGGTTGACCCGATACAAATAAGCATATTCGTCTTAATTCCGGCCGCTTTCATCTTCTTCTCTCGATCATACCCGATCAAAAAGCCCAAGAATAAGGCAGTCAAAATCAAAACACCGTAACCAAAATAAATGCTAACAACACCAAAACCTTCTAGGTACATGGTATGTCGGGGAAATTCAAAGACCATATGGGGACCTCATAAATAATAGCCTACCTTCTATTTCGCGACATAATATGCAACTTGTCAATTTTAGGGTTATAATATCTTTCATAATTTAAGGGAGAGACATGAAAAGACCTCATCTAGTAAATTTTTTGGCAATTATGACAGAAGAATCGCTTGCCATTCGAGCGTCGATGACCATGAAAGATAATCCCCTTCTCAATTTGACGCTACAAGAGCATAAAGAGCTGGCCGTACTCGCACCAAAATTTCCGATTCAGGCCTACAAGCTTCTCTCTGCACACCGCTTTACCATCTTAGTTATAGGACTCTCCAAAGAGCATACAGAAACTTTTCGTAAAACTTTTGAGTCGGATGCCTTTGGGCATATCAGTTTTAAAATTCCTTTAATTGGAACTAAAAAAGAGACAGAGGTTTTGCAAATTTATGAAATTGGACACTCTTCGGGTCTACAGCTCATTTTAGGTAATTATCTTCCACTCAAAGTTTATTCTCCAAAAAAGATTGTTATATGTGACTTTGACAAAACTCTTGTGGATACCAGATATTCAAGTACTCGAGAGGTTTATGACTCCTTAACAAAGGCCATTAGTGAGTTTCCAACTATTCCTAAAAGTCTTGAAATGCTTCATGAATCTATAAATAAAGGTTACCACCCATTCATACTCTCAGCTTCCCCCCATTTTTATGAAGAGGCCATGCGCGACTGGCTTTATCAGAAGAAAGTCTATTCTTCTGGAATCTTCCTAAAAGATTATCGCCATATTCTTTCGCTTTTTGAGGGTGAACTCTCACCAAAAGATATAAAATTACAAGGTCTGTACAAGCTAGGCCACTTGCTAGACATCCTACTCATGACAGGACTCCCAGACGAAATCGTCCTTATGGGAGATAATTTTGAGTCCGACCCAATTATCTATTTGGCCTTGGCAAAAATGCTGCGTGAGGATCTTGAACCTTGGTATATTTGGAAACTCTTGAAAGCTCAAAAGGCCTTTCGACCTTCCAGAAGACAAAACTCTCAGTTTTTAAATAAAATCTACCAACTAACAAATTTAGTCGCGCAACATGACAAAAAGAATAAATCGAGACCAATGATAAAAATTTTCATTCGCAAAAAGGCGAGCGAAACTGACATTAATGTGCCTGACGAGTTTTCAACTCAAAGACATCTCATTCAACTCTATGACGGGCCATCGAAAAAAGAAGAGGCTGAGGCCTCAGCTTAGGCAAGCAATAGAGGCGGGCCAAAAAAGAGAATATATCCTATTGAGAAAATTAGACCCATACGATGAAAGCGATCAACAAAATCTTTTCCATGAGACTTGGCGACCATTTTTCCCATTGGAAGAGAAGCAAAGTCAAAATTAATGATCTCCAAATAGACTCTAAAAACAGCAATGCTCAGGAGAATTAAAACCACTGATTCATTGCGAGTTGCTTCTAAAAGATTTAAAATATCCATATTTCGTTCCCTCATATACGCTTTTTACAGCATTTCAGGAGTTTAAATTGGCGATTGAATACAAGTCTTCGCAAGCCCCAAAGCCTAATCTTCCCCCTGTTGTTGAACTTTTCGGAGATGAGTATGAAAGCTTTTATCAATTGGGATTATTAGATAAAGACCGGCATAAAATGATCCTCAACCACATGCTCGGACTCATTCAAACGCCATGGCAGGCAACCGACAAGGCCGCTCAAGAATTATTCAAACAAATTTCCGAATTAGGAATTGATAATAATCAAGAGTTCAAAAACAAAATGAAGCACTATGCTCAGGGATTAGAGGAAGACGAGAAATTATTAACCGCCGCCTATCTCATTCCAGAAGTTATGAGCTGTCTCTCTGGAATTATCAAAAAAATAAAAACCGAATTTAGCGGAGAAAAAATTCCAGAGCACCTATTACATACGATTCAAGCTCTAAGTTCGAAGATTTTTGGGTGCTCTAGTTATTTTGCTATAAACTCTAAAAGCGGAGCTCTCATGCACGCTCGAATTCTTGACTTCCCTTTGTTTGGAAGTTTTGACAAGCAAGAACGCATTTTATCAACTTGTTGGAACAAAAACAAAACACAAGTTATCAGCCTCGGAAGTATAGGCTTTCCGTATCCATCCATCACCGCACTTACTTCTAACGGGCTTTCATTTGCGCTTCATCAAAAGTTTACAAATGACTTTAACCGCCATGGTAGCTCTATTTTTGAAATAGTTAACAAAATGGCAAACGAAGCTAAAAACCTCGAAGATATTATACAAATTGCTAAAACCAATCCTTCTATTACAACTTGGTGCCTACATGTTGGGGAAGATTTAGAGGGTGCCGAAAACCCAAGAGTTCTCGAGCTAGACATAATGGGAAGTGAGATCATTTATAAAATTCATCAAGTTTCCGAAAATAAAGTTCTTCATTTTCACAACCAACTCATCGACAAAAAGATTAACCAAGAAGAAATACTTCCCTACAGTATCCATTCTTACAATCAAATGCGGGCCTGCTCAGCTCAAAATAAGATCAAAAGAATAGAATCAAGGATGAAGCGAAATAAAAATGGGCTCAATGAAGAATCTTTTCTAAAGGAAGTGTCTCAACTTGAAGAGATAAAAGTAAAAGACCAGTTTGAAAAATGGAGTTTAGATAGCATCACTCCGAGCTCTGTAACATGTGCTGTATTGTGTCCCAAAGAGGGACAAGTTTATGCCATTGCCGGGGAAGCTCCGAAGATGAGTGAATACTACTTTGTGACTAACAAAATCTGGATTGACAAAAAAAGGTTTGAAAAAGTCACACTTGAGCTTAAAAAGTTTAAGTCTCACAAAACTAAGAGTAGAGATTATTTTATGCGCGTAAAGGGCTGGAAAGAACTTATGAGGGCACAGGCAAGCTTTGACAATAAGAACCGCCACGGAGTTTATCACCACCTACAAATGAGTATAGACTATTTTGAGCAGGCAAAATCGGTTGAAAAGAATTATCCACATTTCTATCTTCTTGCCTTTCAATTCATGTGGGAGGAGCATCCCAAGAATCAATATAAGAACTTGTGTGAACTACATGAAATCGTCACTGAATTACCTAGCTACCTTAGGGACCACTGCTATCTTATCATTACTCGTTTAGAAAGAATTCTTAAGCATGATGTATCTTACCGTAAGGAACAAATTAATCACCCAAAGCTAAAAGACTTATTTACTAAAGAAGAAATGATTTCAAACAGAATTCTTCATCAAGTTGTTTCTAAGACAATGAACCCGAGAATGGATATCATGGATATTATCTATCCTCACGAATGGTTCTAACAGGTGGCCGTCCAGAGATTTCAGAGATTGCTTCTTGAACATTTTCTAAGACCCTTTCAATACTACCTAATTGTCGATCAAGAGACTCGAAGTCCCGCGCATTAACACGATCAAACTCTCGCCTTAAAGCATTATGCTCACTCCTTAGAGTTGTCATTTGCCCTTGCACAGCTTCTAACTGCTCACTAAGTCCTTGAATCTGCTCGGAAATCTGTTCGTTAAGCTCTATTTTAGACTGCTCTTCAACTTGATCGACTCTTTGTTCTAAATTTTTTATCTGACTCCGAAAATCTTGCATAAAAGGGGCCATATCTGACAGATATTTTTCAATCGACTCTAACCTCTCACGAGAAGAGACACCTTCATTCTCTCGATTTGGATATGGTCTATCAAAAGGGTTTGTGCCTGCATAAAGTTCACACGAAAAAAGAATAATACATACGCTTAAGGCGGATAAAAACTGCATATCAATACCTCAGAACAGTACTACTATCGCCAATCAAATGATACCACGAAAGGTTTTCAATCACCTCTCGATAATTAAAGTGATTTTCCATTAAATAGAATTGCCCGGCCATGAGAACTTCTCCAAGTCTCAAGGTTCTACCAAGATTGTCTTTTTTCATCATTTTAGAAAGATATTGATTAATCCCTACCGCCATAATTGCTGGCGGATGCCAAGTGATGTCAACACTTCCACCGTAATACCCACTGGCACCAATCACATCAACGTCAGCATTAACTTCATTCATAAAGTGAACACCCAAACGCTGATCTCGAGAAAATCTTCCATTCTGACAGGCGACATCAACAATCATTGGCCGCTGATGCGTATGTCTTATTTCTTGAATATCAGTATATTCATAATCTCGTTGGCCAATAGAGTTCCAGGCCGGACCAATTCCGTGTCCAATATAATTCATCCACAAAACACCACTACTTAAGGTTTGGTTGATAAAAGGAATTGATGAGTAATCATAGTCGTCTTCATGTACTAAAACCGTCTCAAGACCTAATTCATGAAACGGTCTTGCCATCTGATTTATATACTCCCAGTCTGTAGGATTAAAACCTTCATTAGAAGCAATTCCAAGGTAACGACTAGGTGACATTCTTAGAAAATTTTGCTCAAATGTCTCAACCCTTTCCATCAATCCATAAATATCCTCTTCAGAATTAGCAACATAACGTGAATAATACACATCAGGAATTCGATCTTCGTAAGAGTCTGCTGTGAATAAAAAGTATTCTTTATCAGATGGTGTATTTCGATCAAATGTAGTCACAACATAGTCCGTTGGAACTTCTTCCTCGCTTCCCAATATCAAGACATGACCATATTGCCATTCTTTATAAAGGCCTTTTAGAGAAACTCTTATCGACTCAAAATCTTCTCGATACTCATTGAAGGATAAATCTCTCTGTGGAGGATAATTTAAAAAAAGTTTATATAGGTCAAAAAGACGAACTTCCAAACCACTTTTCTCTCTAAAGCGTTTGTAATCTTTGTAATACTCCTGTTCCTCAAAAGTGAGAATAAGCATACGAGAGGAAGCAGTTTTAGACTCAATACCATTTTTCAAAGAAGAAATTATTTCGTTTTTTCCAACCATAATATCTTCACCGGAGACATGAACAAAGCTCATCTCTACTTGATGATAAAAATAAAGTGCATCATTGTACGATTGAATAGGTTGAAATATAATGCGGCTTATTGGAAGCCCTTGCCAATAACCCAAAAACTCTACCTTATATATATCGTTAATCGAATGTCCTTGAGAGTTCAGACCGTAATTTGAGTTATGTATATCCTTTCCCACCCATTGAGCTCCAGGACGATATGGTACTTTAGAGCAGCGACACGGCCACACAAGCCCAGGTAGCGGATAAACCTCCCCTTCTCCAAGCTCAATAAGATCGCTCTCAGTGTAGAGTTCCTTTACAATATAATGGGAAACTTCAACTTTTAAATCATCAGGATGTGCCGAAATAAGCTTTGATAAGAAAGGTAAGGATGGAGCGCCTGCAACATTCACAACCGGCCACTTCTGCAAGCTTTGAGAGTCAACCAAGTCAAATTTGTGGCCCAAATATTGATCGCCATATACAAATGAAAGAGGGATATCAACTCCTTGATTGGCCAACTGTTTTGCGTTCACCTTTTCAAACGAAAGACCCTCAGATTCAAAGCTCAAAATGACCTCAGAATTAGATAAATAATTGGTTGCAAAATCAGATTTGGGGGCCCTATCTCCTTGTGTTTCAATATTTTTGATATACAAATACCCTCCGGCATGTGCCGCAAAAGAATAAGTAAGAGCAATGGCGGCAACAGAAATTATCTTAAGCATCCAGGAATCTCCGAATTAAATATTTTTAATATGGATACTTATCGAGTGAATGTGTCTTTGAACTTAAAGGGTAAGATAGGTTCGCAATGACAGGACACAATTGCCGCAATGCGAATATAAAAAAACTCCACTAAATACAATCCTGACTAGGAACTCTGAGAAGGACATGGTAAATAGGGGCAATTTTTGACATTTTACTAAAATATAAGGCTTAACTGGCCAGGAGTTAATTTATGTCCAGCAATAAATCACCCATAAAGTTTACTTCATTCGGCTTTATAAACTTTGCAGCACTCCTTATGAGTGGGCTGCTCATTAGCTCTTGTGTCAACAAGGCCGAAATTGGATCTAGAGGTAATCCTATCAGGCTATACTTTACCCCTTCAGTAGATGCTGACACCATTACGACAAATTCAAACAAATTTGTAAAATTTTTAGAGGAAGAAACAGGCTACTACTTCCGAACTGGAATCCCTACAAACTACGTGGCCGTAGTCGAGGCCTTTGGATCAGGACGAGCTGACATTGGAGTCATGAACTCGTTTGGTTACCTCATGGCAAACGATCGCTACAACGCTCAAGCAAAGTTAAGAGTTATTCGTCATGGACAAGATTTCTACCAAGGCCAAATTATTGTAAGGGCCGACAGTGGAATCGAGTCTATTGCAGATCTTCAAGGTGTTAACTTTGCCTTTACTGACGCATCCTCTACTTCTGGATATATGTTTCCTTTAAAAATCCTTAGAGAAAATAATGTTCAGCTCGGAAACACTGTTTTTGCCTATAAACATGACAATGTTGTAACAATGGTTTATCAGGGGCAGGTTCAAGCTGGAGCGACTTACCACTCTCCACCAGATGAAGAAGGAAATATTAGAGATGCAAGGACGCGAGTCTATACACAGTTTCCAGATGTAGAAGAGAAAGTTAGAATCTTAAAAATCAC
>SKIL01000300.1 GCA_007116425.1 Bacteriovoracaceae bacterium
AGCTTCTCCTGTTATTTCCTTTAATCCGTTAAGCGGAAAAGTTAAGCGTGAAAGTATTGGTATTCCAGTACCTTCTACAGATGTTAAATGTGTTCAAGATGACGGAGAGGTTGCTCCGGTTGGAGTGCCGGGCGAACTGTGGTGTAAAGGTCCTCAAATAATGAAAAGCTATTGGAACAACCCAGAGGAAACAGAGAAAACATTAACTGAGGATGGATGGTTAAAAACCGGTGATATTGCTGTAATGGATGAAGATGGATATTTAAAAATTGTAGATCGTAAGAAAGATATGATCGTTGTCAGTGGCTTTAATGTATATCCCAATGAGGTTGAAGACTGTATCGCAAGACATGAGAAAGTTTTGGAGTCGGCCGTTATTGGAATTCCCGATGAAAAATCCAGTGAAGTTGTTAAGGCGTACGTTGTTAAAAAGGATGAAGATCTTACTTCAGACGAATTAATTGCTCATTGTCGTGAGAGTCTAACCGGATACAAAGTTCCAAAGTATATTGAGTTTAGAGAGGATCTGCCGAAATCACCAGTCGGTAAAATTTTGAGAAAAGAATTGCGAAAAGAAGTTATTTAATTAAGGGACAGGGAGTTTTTAAATGGTAAGTGAATTAGAGCAAAATCTTCTGGCCGCAATGATCTTTTTTATCATGTTTGGGATGGGTGCCTCTTTGACTTGGAAAGATTTTTTTTCTGCCCTTAAAAGACCGTGGGGACTAATTATTGGACTTATTTCGCAATTTGGGTTTATGCCACTTATCGCTTTAGGCTTGTCATACCTCCTCGGCCTTCATCCTCTTTATGCGGTTGGCCTTATCATCATGGGCTCAACTCCAGGTGGAACGACCTCAAATATTTTCACCTATTTCTCTAAAGGAAATTTGGCATTAAGTGTTTTAATGACCGTTAATTCAACATTATTCGCTATTGTTATGATGCCTCTTCTTTTATGGCTTTATGGCGGGATGTTTGTTTCTGAAGACTTTCAAATCCCGTTAAAAAATATTACTTTGACTCTTGCGATCCTTCTTGTACCAGTGATGCTCGGAATGATTGTCCGAAAAGTTAATGCCAATATCGGAGCTTTGCTGGAACTGGCCGGAGGAATTCTTGGTATTATTGTGATTATATTTTTACTTGTGACCTGGGTTCCAAATAATCACCACATTCTCATGACAACACCTTGGCAGGTTTATGTGGCCTCGATTTTTCTTGGGGTGATTGGGGTTCTTTTTGGTTATAATTTTGCCAAGGCCCTAAAAATTCATCCTCGAAGTGCGCGAACTATTTCCTTAGAGACAGGAATTCAAAATGGACCTCTGGCCATAACAATTGTTCTTCTGAGTTTTTCAGATCCTCAAGTTGACGGAGTTGTCCTGATTCCAGTTTTATACTCGCTTTTTATTGTGATTTCGGCTTCATTTATTACAACTTACTTTAGGAAGGCGAATACTAATGAAGAACAAAAGATACCAGACCTACTTTAAGGCCCTAAAATTATTGATTTTTTTCTCGTCGTACTTCAGGTTAATTAAGAAGTTTGCCCGTTTTGCCGATAAGTCATTGTATTTTTATACTGGGCTTTTTTGGAGAAAGAGTTATGAGAGCTTTACTTGTTTGCAGCTTTGTTTTTTATTTTCTGCATTTTTCTGTATCTGCTGCAAGCCTAGGGGAGAGTGGTCAGTCATCTCGTGTTGATTTAGATATACAGGGATATCTCAGTCGAAACCTTGCCACGAAAGTTATTAAAACTTTTGAACAAAACGTAGAGAAGTCTAGAAGTAAGCAGCGTTCAGTGGAGGATTTGATTACTTCAAATCCTTATACGACAGAGAAGTTGGTTCAAAGGGCCGAGGGTTACCTAGGTCTCCCTCTTCCTCGATTTGAAATGAATGAAGAAGGAGTCGTATGGACACAGGTTGGTAAATATTCGATTCACTTTACGTCGGAATCACTTTTTGAAGGGCATATTTATCTTAATCAGAAGCCTCTTCAACTCGTTTCATTTCATCCTGATAGGTTTTCCTTAAGAGACTTTCTTTCACAAGACGCCACGACTTGGTTTAAATATGACTCCTTGGAAAAGGTTATGAATCTTTTCATTCCCACTGCGCACGCTGATGAAATTGATCGTTTTGAAGTGCTTATTATTAGTACTGTGATGGCGATAAAAGATGATTTTGATACGAGTTGGTGTCTTTTTGGTGGTTGTCGAGCGGACCGTGCTCAAAGAAATTTTGATTCATTGATGAAAGAGATACAAGAGTTGGCCAATCAATGCCAAAGCGGTGATACACCCTTCAATTTGGATCGAGATATCCATGACTTTCCTTACTCTCAAATGACTTTGATTTTTGAAGACCGGCTTAAGCATGAGTTTAATAGGTTTCCTCAGGATCAAATGAGTTGTCAGCACTTGGTCGATCATTTTCATAAGAGTGAAATTGAAAATATTGTCCATCGGACTGAGCGTCGAGGATATATTGGAACAGACTCCTACGCTTCTGAGCAAAATAAAAAGTTAAATAGACAAAATTATGAAAACTTCATTCAAGATATGTGTCGCCCTTATGTCGAGTTAAGAAACTGCTTGATTGATCGACATGGCGATGCTCGCTATGTTCACGATCGGGAGCGAGGAAGTAAGCACAGAGGTGAGTGGAGAGATTATTCGGATGAGTATGTCCCATCAGAGCGACCAACGAGATCTCGAGGTCTGAGAAGGTAGTCGAAAATTATACTCTGACAAAATCTTAACACACACTAGATATATTGGGTGCTAGCCTTGTACTCAATTTATGGGTTTATCAATAATTATTTTCTTTGCCATTAAAGCTTTTTTTTCTCTAGGTGATCTCCATGCGGAGGTTGTTCCACGTGGTATTTTTTTTGAAACCTCCCACTTGCTAGAAATCGAAGATCCTTCTGGCATTGATATTGACCCTTTAACTGGCGATTTATTTATTGTAAGTGATGAGCGAAATAAAGGGGTTTATCGAGTAACTAAAGAAGGGGATATTGTTTCGAAACTTTCCTATAGAGGCGATGATCTGGAAGGTTTGACAGTGGACCCCTACAATAGGTTGATTTGGGTCATTGAAGAGCGAAAAAGAAAAATTGTGAAGCTTGATTTTGATGGTCATATTCTTGATCAACATTCTCTCGATATTCCTCAAAATAGACAAAATGATGGCATTGAGGGAATTACAAAAGATTTATACAACCGAGTTTTTTATGTCGTTAATCAAAGAAATCCTCAACAGTTTTTAAAGCTCGATCATAACTATAAAGTTTTAGTTCACTTAAAGGAGCAGGAGCTTGAACACCTCAATCTACGAGACTTGTCAGGTTTGTATTACCACCATGAGATGAAAAAGCTCTGGATTGTCAGCAGTCGTTCTAAAGAAGTTATTATCGTCGAGCCGGAGACGTTTAAGGTCCTACAGCGGTTTAAAGTCGATATCAGTAAACCTGAGGGGCTTGCAGTTTCCGTCGACAGTGATCGACTTTATGTCGTATGTGATGATGAAAATAAGCTTTACGTTTTTACTATCGAGTTCTAATTTTGCCTTATGTCTCTTTTCCTATGTAGCGGTCAACTTAAAAAAAGATATGATAATACGCACCGTTAT
>SKIL01000156.1 GCA_007116425.1 Bacteriovoracaceae bacterium
ACTTCTGGAGAAATCATACATAGTCATGAGTTAAAAATCGGTCATTTCTCACAAAAAAGAGAAGAGCTCAATCCAAATATGACTCCTTGGGAATGGATTGGAGAAGGTCAAGATTATGTTTATCCAACAGCAAATACGAGAAGACATCTGGCCAGTTACCTTGAAGACTTTCTCTTTCAACGAGAAGAGATGAGACGACCAATTTCGACTTTTTCAGGTGGAGAAAAAAATCGCCTTCAATTGGCAAAGTTTATGTCTCGACCGGCCGATCTTTGGATCTTTGATGAACCAACCAACGATCTCGACCTCGAAACAATAGGAGTTCTCGAAGAAGAGCTAAAGGCCTATGAGGGTGCTGTCGTTATTGTGAGTCACGACCGCTCTTTCTTACAAAACACCACGGATAAAGCTTGGCTCATCTACAATCAAGAGATTGAATTTTTCGACGCCGGTTTTGACCAAGCATTAGAGTACTGGGAAATGCTTCAAGAGCTAGAAGCGCAAAAGGCCAAGCCCCAAAATGACAAAACACAAGTTAAAAAAGGGCCCAAACCAAAACAAGAGAAAGCACCGAATCTTGAGGATGTTGAGCAGGCGATTGAAATAAAAGAAAAAGAGCTAGAGATGGCAAACTTAAAACTCTCTGAGGTTAATTACGAAGACCAGTCAAAATCAAACCAAGAGTTCATAAAAGAATTAACTGACAAAGTGGAAAAACTTCAAAGTGAGATTGACACTTTATGGGGACAGTTAGACTCATAGACATTAATAAGAGATATATTTAACGACAAGAGGGATGCTCAATAATCCTCGCTCCAATTGTGCCTCCACCAGGCCCTCTAAGCTTTTCCCAATAAGAATTCACTTGTCTCGATTGAGAAGAAAAAATCGCCCCACTACTTCTATAAACACCTTGTCTTCCCTTCATTAGTTCCGACATGATATCTAGCCCACATAATAAATTAGATGAAGGATTTGCAACACTGGCGCCCCGACAATTAGGACCTCTCCATCGTCGACTTTGTAGATCTTCATTTAGCTGCAGAAGTCCTATTGCGACACCATCAGTGGCATTCACGTTTCTACGATTAGGGACACACCTGGTTTCATCCCAGGCGATAGCAGCAAAGGTCCACGCCCAAAAGTGCAAACGCTCTTCTTTACTCATTTTTGTCCATCGAGGGCACACCTCAGCACCATGAGACATTTCTGGAATATTGTCATTTAAGAAAATCGCTTTTTTTTCATCTGAAGAAAGAATGTAGTTCCGGATAATTTGGCCGTAGTCTCCCAGAGAACCATCATCGCGGACAAAAGCGCGACAATCAGCTCCATCAGCAAAAAAACGTGGAGTCAAACCTGTTAACTCTCGTGAATTAAAGGAGTCTCTCTCGGCCCGTAAAACGTCATCGCATGTCCGATCAACATTTGCTTGAGACAGAAAATCCTCGTGAGAACGTCCCTCAAGAATACAATTCATCAGGTTATCAAAACCAACTTGATTTTCGCAGCCACGATTGGGTGTTTCGCTAAAAGCAGAAGATAAAACAAAAGAGAGCATTAAAAAAGAGGTATAAATAGTCCTACTCACTTGAGCTCCGAACGTAAGTACACCTGAGCTTCTCTATCGAGTTAACCTTTCTCTTAAGGACAAGCTCACCGGATTCATAGAAAAGTGTATCGAGAGTCACACCGTCGCCATCGCCATCAGGACATTTTGAACGTTCAGTTAATTTGGTTAGTTTTTTATCTGTCAAAAGAGTTTCGATCTGGTAACGGCAACCATCAGGAATCTCCTCGAGAGACATTTCCCCACTGAGTGAAAAGTTAAGTCTTCCCCCAAATAATAAAATTTGCTGAATAACTTCTTTTTGACCAGTTTCATCAGGCATTGGAATTGCTAAGTACTGAATTTGTGCCTCAGGACAGGCCTCAGAAGAAGGGTAAGACTTTGAAGACACAATATCATAGTGACCTTCGGGAATAAGCGATTTAACACGCCTGTAAAGACTTTCTTCAGAAAAAGAAGTATTCCCTGCCAAAAAAGTCAGACCCAATATAAAAAAAACTCTAAATTTAACCCTAAAAAAATACTTCCTCACACTCTCTCCCTAAAAGAAAGATACTTAACTTAACGGTTTAATAATATCACTCCTTTACACAAATCAGGTAAAAGGAATACTTACTGCCCCACTACAGTGGGGTTATTGCATTATCAAGGACTTACCAGGAACCTCTTGGAGTTCTTTGAGGCCAGCTCTGGGGCACAACGCACCACAACAAAACTAGACATCCCAAAAAACACCCAAAACAGATCAAAATAAACTGTAAAATACAGAGGTTAAATATAAACACAACCCCACGATAGTGGGGCAGTTTAAAGTGCGCTTAAAATTGATGTCGTTTGAATAAAAATGATTGAATCATAGCGCTGAGATAAACGAGTAGGAACATAATTATGTCTCTCGTGCTCAGGATTAAAAACAACTCCAACGGCCCGATGCCCTTTGGTCTGAGAAAATTGCTCTCCATGCTTACTGACCAGCTCTCCTTCTAGAAGATCAAAAACGATGATAAAGTCTTCAAAACCCAGCTCCAATGAAAGCCCAAATAAATAAGCATCGTGGCTCTCACTTTTTGCCAGAGGAAGCTTCATGCGCTGGACAGGTGAACCCCATTGAGAACCTGCCAAAACTTCACCACTATAGGTTGAAAAACCTACGAGAAATGCTCGATTTTCACCTTTCATTTCACGAAATAACTGACCAATATTTTTTTGACCAGTTCTGGCCATGTCTGTGGCCCTAGCATCGCCGATATGAGTATTGTGTGCCCAAACCACAACTCCACCAGAAAGCTTTGATTGAACACGCTCAATGGTCTCATACATATGCTCTACACGAGAGTTCCATGAAGTGGCACCTCGAGGTTCAGTTGCAGAAGTTCGAAAAAACTTTTCTGCGCTAATAAGAACTCGAAAATTTTGAAAAAAACTAAATACTTCATTTTCAGACAAGTCTTTTAATTTATTTTCGGACTTTAGCTCCTTAAAAAAATCAAAAGCTGCGACAAGCTCACTCGGACAGCTTGTTTGAGATTCTCCTAAAGTGCGGACATAGGCCCAATCGTCTGGGTTGTTATGATAGTGAGTAAAGCAATTTGTTTTTTGCTGAAACTTTTTCAAAAGCTCACTACCACTCTCAAGAGACGCCAACAAACTTAAGGCCGACCGATACGACTCCCATTGGCCATAAGTATCCATTCCTAAAAATTGTACCCGCTTCTGATTTGAATCGAGATTAGAATTCCATTCTCTCAACCACAGGAGAAAGTCGACAGTTTCACGATTCCCCCACATCCACTGCGGCCAACGTTCAAGCCCTGCGGCCAACTCTAAGGCACGCGAAAGTTCATTAACCGAACTCTCAGACTTACTCTCTAAGTCAAGTACAGGATCTTTACCCATTACAAATAAATTAAAATGATAAAGAGACGCCCAATCCCCTTCCACCAGTACAGCGGAAATATCTCTAGTCTGGATGAGCTGCTGAGAAATATGCGCCCGCACCTCATAAAATTCCGAAGTGCCATGTGTTACTTCGCCCAAGAGGAAAAACTCAACTTC
>SKIL01000338.1 GCA_007116425.1 Bacteriovoracaceae bacterium
GATATCAGTGATGCTGTAGCTTGAAACTTTCTCATAATTTCTCTCCATTTTTTTATTTAATGTGCTTGTTTTACTCTTTACCGATTCAGAAATGAATTTAGATATAGGCTTTTTTCAAAAGTGAAAAATGGGGTGCCAGCAGACCTATCCCATTTCATTCAAGAAAAACTAATAAAAACAGCATGCCGAGCTCCTTCTCTTCCCGTAAACCTCTCGCATGCCAAGAAAAAAAATTATCCTCACAGACAAATTCCCCTATCACGTATACAACCGCTCAAACCATAAGCAATGGTTCTCTATCCCTATGCAAAATGTCTGGCGTATCGCCCTTGATTCTCTTGAGATCGCCCATAAAAAGCACAGTGGTATCGTTCATGCTTTTGTCCTAATGAGTAACCACTATCACCTCATTATCTCCACACCGAGAGCAAACCTAAGTGATTTTATGTACGAATTTAGTAAGAATTTTTCACTAAGACTTAGAAGTGAGAGCAATCTAATTAATAAAATGTTCGGTTCTCGGTACAAGTGGAGCTTGATTGAAGAGCAGCGCCACTACTACCAGGTCATGAAGTACGTATTTCTCAATCCCAACAAGGCAGGCATTATTAACGATGTCACGATGTATCCCTACTCCAGTCTTCACTACCAAAAATATGAACTTCCTTTTCCTATGCCCATCCGACCGGCCCTTAATACTTTGGATCAAGATTTTCTAGATTGGGTACACGAAAAGCACGACGAAAAACAACGTGAATCAATTGCGCTAGGTTTGCGTAGAAGTAAGTTCCGCTATAGCGGCACTCGCGAAATGCGAAGGCCGCCTGAGTTTGAGGACTTTGATCCGAAGGATCACAAATGAAATATGCGAGGACTTATTCAAACTTGGCCTTGGCCAATCCCTGAGACCTTAGGCTATTTTTAATCATTGTATCAACGGCTCCCGCTACCCAAACAGAGTCCTCCCCCTTATACTCATTCGAATTGAAAATACTTTGTACCTTGGAAGTAAACTTTTCATATTCAGTGACAATTTTTGGCAGAGCTTTACTTGCATCGACCCCAGAGGTTTGATAGGTTATATAACTTATAGAGTCCTTAGACTCTGCAGCTTGAGCATGAAAAGATTCTTCAATTTCCTTTACCACAATTTTTTTCAAATCAGCACATTCAGTAAAATACATCTTTCCAAGAACAGAATAAGTACCATTTTCATAGCGAACATATCCCAATTTTTCCAAGCGCTCAGCACATTTTAATCCATAGAGTCCGAAATACTTCTCAATCTCAGTTTTTGAAACCCTTTTATTTCTCGATTGAACATAACGTAAAACCTTTCCATTTTCAGAGTCAGACATCATCTTTAAGACATCAACGCCGTCTTTTTCCATACCTTCAAATTCATGAAACAATTCATCTTTAATTGCACGAAAAAATTCAGGGTAGTTACGCTTCATAAAACTAACTAACTCATCTCTTGGAGCAATCTTCTGAAGAATCTTAATCACATGCTCGATATTAGGACGATCGCGATGAAGGTTTTCAATACGATGAAAAGTGGCAGGAGATAGACCAACCTGCTTTGCTATATCAGCACTCGTAAGTTCTGGATATCGTTTTTTATAGTTCTGAATTCGACGGCGAATTTCAGAAGCCATTTCGTCCGACATTCCAGTCAAATGTTTCATAGTGTACCCCAAAAAACATAAATACTATTGAATATAAATAAAACCTTATTAACGAACCTAGGCCTCTCTTTTTTCACCAGATGCAAGGTCAATATTGATAAATGTGTGAATCAATCTAATTAGAAACAGCTCTCCGGCCTGCAACGAAGTAACAACTTTGTTCATACTTAACATAGCCCTGTGCCTGAAGGCTTTCCAAACTATCGATTCCAGTCTGACCAAAATTTTCTTCAATCTCGGTTTTACTAACCCTACAATCTTTTGATTGTATATAACGAAAAATTTTTCCATCTTTAGGGTCTGACATCATCCTTAAAGTATCAACTCCCAGCTTCTTCATATCCTCATACTCAGAACATAACTCGTCCTTGATAATACGAAAAAAGTCGGGGTAATTTCTCTCCATAAAACTCACAAGCTCATCATTAGGAGCTAGTTTCTGAAGAATCTTAATCACATGCTCAATATTAGGGCGATCGCGATGTAGGTTTTCAATACGATGAAAAGTGGCAGGAGATAGACCAACCTGTTTTGCGATATCAGCACTCGTAAGTTCTGGATATCGTTTTTTATAATTCTGAATTCGCCGGCGAATTTCAAAGGACATTTCGTCCGGCATTCCAGTCAAATTTTTCATCCATTCAACCTTAATGGAAAATAGTACTAATGAGGCAAATTAATACAACTAGGATGTAGCGGATCAACAAAACAAATCAAATTATTGGCCGCAGGATAGGCTACTTGAACAAAGGCCAAAACCAAAAATATCGCTACTAATACCAACAATCTCAATGAATAAACTGAGTTCATATGACCCCCGAGTCAAAAGTTACAACTACTTCTAGCATGTGGCGTAAAGTTATCAAGATTCTGTGAAGACTTTATAGGGATAAGTCTCCTGGCACCGACCAGACCATGTAAAAAATACCATTTCGCCCTTGCCTCTATTTTATTGGAACTATGACTGATGTGATGCTGATTGCTTCAGAGTCAAACGAGTAAATAAGACTTAATTGAAGTTATTAAAAAAGATCTCTTGCGCGCGCTCAACTCGATTTAGGTTTTCTTGACCCTCAAGAATGTCTAAAAATTGAAAGTAATAGCGGGACTCGAGATCTTTCATAGACGCGATCTGCTCATCCTTATTAACATTTGTGATAATTCGCCGCAATTCCGCAAGCTCGCGAACCAATCGAGTCTCTGCTCGTATATAATTCATGAGTGCGGCCTCTGACAGTTCAAGCTCAAGTACAATCAGCTCATCGAGCTTAACGGCCCATTGATTGCGAAATCGATCAGACAGCCAAGTATCTACAAAGTTCTCCGTGTATAAAACATTGTCCGTCAAAGTCTCTTTAAAATCTGGAGACATCTCAGGAGAAAAATTCATCATGATTTCACGCTGATGATGTAAATCTGAGACAAATAGCTCTTGGGCCGTATTCTCAACGGCAAAGAGTGCACTCACACTACTTCCAAGATATGGATAAAAGCGTGGAAAAATTAAATGAGCCAAAAGCAGAACCCCGACCACAATTCCAGCGATTGCAACTTGCTTCATTCGAACGAGGCTATGACCTTTTTTATAAAGGCCATACGGATTGAGCCGGTCAAGTAGTGGCTTAGGATCATTGGCCTCAGTTGTTAAAGACTCCTTAACCAATTGCTTAATCAACTTACTCGCAACTTTCAGATCAGACTTTTTTGAATCAGCATCTAATTGCTTTTGAATTTCAGTATTAACTAAAACCTCTATCCCATTCACAATCAAATTAATATTATCATCTTTGCGCTTCTCGATTTCGTCTTGTTCTTTTTTGCGCATAGCTCGAATGTTTTCAACCTCTTTCGCACGCATTCGAGCAAGCGCTTCTAAATCCTCACGTTTTTGCTTTTCATA
>SKIL01000303.1 GCA_007116425.1 Bacteriovoracaceae bacterium
GCGATTGGTAAATCTAAGGCCATGATGATGTGCCTTAGTGGCGATATGATTGACGCTCAAAAGGCCTATGATTGGAATCTAGTTGCAAAAGTAGCTCCCAGAAAAAGTCTTTTAAGTGAAACATTAAATATGGCCTGTAAAATCAGTTCCCACTCAGCTGTGAGTGCAAGACTTATCAAAGAGTCTATTAATAAGAGTTTTGAAACACCGCTCTCTCAAGGATTAGACTTTGAGAGAAGAAATTATTACCTAGGCTTTTCCTCTCACGACAGAGAAGAAGGAATGCGTGCCTTTTTAGAAAAAAGGAAGCCTGAGTATAGGAATAAATGACGACTAAAGTAGTGGAGTGAACAATGTCACAAGGAAATTCCGATAATATCCTAGAAATAAGAGAGAATGGTGGCCAAACACTTATTCTTAAAATCAACCGACCAAAGGTTTATAATGCGCTTACAAAAGATGCAAAGCTAGAGCTTATCAGTCTCATACGTAAAGCAGATCGAAACCCAGAAGTTAGGACATTGATCTTAACAGGAGAAGGAAAGGCATTCTGTACCGGACAAGATCTCAATGACAGAACAGTGAGAGGAGACGAGGCGCCTGTTGACCTAGGAACAACTTTAGAAACAGAGTGGAATCCTCTTGTGAATGCCATCCGAGAGTGTTCAAAACCAGTAATTGCGGCCGTGAATGGAGTCTGTGCAGGGGCAGGAGTTTCAGTCGCCTTGGCCTGTGACTTGATTATTGCTGAAAGTGAGGCCAAATTTGTTAGTGGCTTCACAAAACTAGGACTTATACCTGATGCTGGTAGTTCACATAAGTTTGCAAGGGCCATGGGTCAGCAGAAGGCCTTTGAGTTTTTTGTTTTTAATCGGGCCTTGATGCCAGAGCATATGGAAGAATATGGACTTATAAATGGACATGACGAGAGACCATTAGAGGTCTGTTTGAAATGGGCCGCAAGTTTAAATAAAATGGCGCCCTTAAGTCTTTCAACACTCAAGACAAATCTTCAACAGGCGCAAGACCTCCCCTATAATGAAATGTTAGACAGAGAAATTGCGGCCCAAAGAACCTTGGGAAATAGTTTAGACTATAAGGAAGGGCTCAGTGCATTTTTTGAAAAAAGAGAACCACAATTTAAAGGACAATAATACAAGGAGCATACAATGACTAAAAATAGAGAATTTACGCCTGAGGAAAATCAATTATTTGAAGATATCAAAAATGGAAAAACATTTGATAAAGACGACGATATGCCTGAGCTATACAGAAAAAGTCTTATTCACCTTCTGTGGATGCAAGGAGATAGTGAATACTCAGGGGCTTTAGGATATATGCCGTGGATTGAAAAGGCCCCCACTCTCCAAGAGAAGGTGTTAGTTGCTCAGATCGTAAAAGATGAGATGAGACATGCAAGCGTTATCTACAGACTGTTAAAAGATTTAGGTCAAGGGCCACAAGAGCACGTCGAGAACACAGAACTTGGATACAAGCTTGAAGAAGACGAAGTAAACATCGGTTTTAAAAGATTAAAAGACGATTATAGAGTCAATATATTCTACTATAATATTAAGTACTGGACAGACTTCATTCTATTTAACTTTCTCATGGACCGAGCTGCTGGGCACCAATTACAAGACACCTTAAACTCATCATACCTTCCTTGGAAAAAAGGAATTGAAGGGATTTACAAAGAAGAAATCATGCACCTTACCCATGGAGACAAGTGGGTAAAAATCCTATCCCAAGATCCAAAGGACAAGGAGTTTTTACAGGAAAGACTCAATCTTTGGTGGCCAAGAGTAATGAACGTTTTTGGAAGTGCAAAAGGTCGAGCTAATGACCTGTATGTAAAACTTGGACTTAAGAAACGTACCAATGCTGAAGTTCGCGATGCCTTCGTTACTGAAATTCAAAAGCTATGCGACGAAGTTGGTCTAGTTGTACCAGAGTATGACGAAAATGTTCAGCCCAAGTAATAAAATAGGATAAATAATGCTAAACAAAGTTTCAATTATCGGTGCTGGCACTATGGGTGCTGGCATCGCCCAATGGTTTTCTCAACAAAATGTAGAGGTTGAGCTAGTCGATATTGATTCAATTGTACTAGAGCAGGCCAAAAATAATATCTATGGGTCGTGGAAAAAACTAGAAGAAAAAGCGAAGTTTACAAAAGATGAGATTGAAACATTTATCTCAAAGCTTAAATTTGGCCCACTTTATGACAGCAATAAAAGCCTAGCTTTGGCAACAGACAGTCAACTTGTTATTGAGGCCATTGTTGAAGACCTAGATATTAAAAAAAATCTCTTCCAGGCCTTAGATGAACATTGTGACGAGCAGACAGTTTTTGCGAGTAATACAAGTTCACTACCGATTGCAGCTCTTTCAAAAGAATTAAGTCCATCACGAAAATCCAATTTTATTGGCCTGCATTTTTTTAACCCTGCAACGATTATGAAACTTGTAGAAATTATTCCGACACAAGATACCAAGACTGAACTTACTGACCAATTAATCACATGGTTTAGAGATAAAAACAAGAAGCCTGCTCTCTGCTCTGACTCTCCCGGTTTTATCGTGAATCGAGTTGCCCGTAATTTTTATGGTGAATCACTTAGAATTCTCAGTGAAAGCGGCCATACATCAGATAATGTCCGAAGAGTTGATTCTGTTCTCAAAGAATGTGGTGGTTTTAAGATGGGACCTTTTGAACTCATGGACCTCATTGGCATTGATATCAATTATCATGTCACACAATCAGTGTGGGATTCTTTTAATAAAGAACCTCGTTTTGCACCCCATTTGATCCAAAAACAAATGGTTGACGCTGGAAAACTAGGAAAAAAGACAAATCAAGGTTTTTATAAGTATGAATAAATATATTGTCCTCTCTCATTCGACATTTCCGTTTTATGAAAAACTTCGAATAAAGAGTGAAAGCTTTCAAATCATTGACGTTGACCACTCAAGCAACCTGTATAAAGATTTAAAAAATGTAGTTGAGTCCACAAATTTTGAATCTCATATTCTCGACCTTACAGTATTGGCAACAGACACCAAGAGACAAATTTATCACTTCATATCTAATCTCTTTCAAACTAATAAAAAGAACTTGCCTCAAATTTTTTCAGACCTCTCTTTTTGTTGGGGAGAACTTTTATATGAAGAGTTCTCTAATCTACAGGCAGCTTTCGCATTAAGCTTTTACTCTCCGACAGGAACTTATGAAGTGGCCGTCAAGAATCAAACAGATACGGATGAAGTGGAGAAAATCTTTGAAGTTTTTGGGGTTAAAAGCTGTTATGTTCAAACCCCCGGTTTAGGATTCACACTACCAAGAGTTTTTGGCCAAATTATCAATGAGGCGTATTTTTCAAAGCAAGAACATCTTGCGACAAAAGAAGATATCGATACGGCAATGAAATTTGGAGTCAACTATCCTCTAGGTCCATTTGAATGGTCGAGAAAGGTCTCCCTGCGAGGAGTTTGCCTTTTGCTAGATGAACTCACTCAAGTAACGGGTGACCCGAGATATAGAGCAAGTAAACTCTTAAGAAAAGAAGCACTTTTAAATCAATCA
>SKIL01000273.1 GCA_007116425.1 Bacteriovoracaceae bacterium
AAAAATAAAATTAAAAGAATAAGACCACAAAAGCTCTTCAGGCGTTGCGTGATAAACGAGTAAGCTCCTCATAAAAGTATAACTAAATAGGCCTAATAAGAGAGCGCAACACAAGCAGGCCAGCATAATTTTTGACGCTAGATAAATCTGATCATGCCACAAAACAAGATATCTTCCACGTTGATTATCAGGGTGCCAAATAATCTTTTCTTTTTTTATGAGTTTATAAACAATCAATACTGCACCCAACCATTGGAAAACATCAGCTAAATTAAAGATCACTTCATACTCGAACACAGTAAAGGGAATAAAGTCGATTGTTTTGCCTAAGAAAACCCGGTCGAATACATTACCGAAAACTCCCCCCATAAAAACACCCAGAGCTATCTTGAGTCCTAATAACTGCTTGGGAAGTATTGCCAGTAGAAAAATATAAAAAGTGAAAATAAAACCACCAAAACTACAAAGAGTCACAACTCTTAGCGATTGTGGCAAATCAGACATAGAACCAAAAATAAAACCTGAATTAAAAGTAACCCAACTTTCCGGTGCGAGATGTTTAGTTAATTGATCAATAATAATGACTACTAAAAAAAATGCAAACGATATAAGTGCTGATCGATAACTCATTATTTAATTTTTCACCTTGCCTCTAAAACCTCAAACTCAAAACTAAAACGGTCACGGTCACTCCCTTCATCTTTTAAAACAACCATAGAGCGATTAAGAAGCAATGATTGTTGTGGTGTGGCCACAGTATCGATAAGTGTAAAAGTTGAATACTGTGGATTCATCTCCCCATTAATCAAAACGTTTATATTTTTAACAGCAATAGGCTGATTTGGAGTAATAACTCTTGGGTTCGAAATTAAATATGAGTAACTATCGTACTCTTCTAGTTCAATTTCAAAAAAAGATCCCGCTACACCCGACATCGAAGATATATCATAACGTAGAATCACACTTGAGCTTATCTCTTCATTTGCAGGGTCATAACCTGGGTCATTAGTTAGAATGATATCGGCAATAGAAGTATTCTCCTCGCGATGGCGTATTTCTAGAAGGTGGTTTTGGAGACCAGTCAATGGAATAATGACATCAAAATAACCTGGCCCATGTGTAAGCTCTCGCCACTCGAAACCATCTGTTGGTTCAATATGCCACTCATAAGGAAAGCTGGCATTAAAACGGACAAAAAAGGAATTTGAATTTTCATTAGGAGCATTTACCTTTGCCCACATTTTATAATTATCAGAAAGCATAGGCATTAAATTAAAATAGACACTCCCAGAGCCTGATGCGGAAACTGAAGTAAAGCTCCCACTTCCCACAGGAGCATAAAAATATGTCAAATCATTATCAGTAGCACTAACCATCGGAGCTCTTAATGTGGAAGAAGCTAAATTAATTGAGAAAGTTCCAGACCCTAATTCATTTTCCTCCTCTAAAAGATCAATTAAACTTCTCGACTCTGATGTTCGAAGCCTTGAAGTGCTTGCATCTTCGGATCCACTAATTCCACGACTTCTGCGCTCTTGTTCGACTAGATACTTCCAATCTCGAATTGCATCCTCCATCTCTCTCGCATCCTCATGACAACCATTAGGAGTCCAACAAAAATGGAAGTCATCTCTAAGTCTTTGCACAAGTCGAGAATTTGAAGTATTTGAAAAGTTTACTTTGGCCGTATTAATAATATGATCATGGGCCGTCTCAACATTCTCAGATGCATGCAATGGTTGTTGGGCAACAGCGTGACAGGCCATACAATTATTTCTTGTTAACGGATAAACAGTTTGCCTAAAGGCCTGGACTGAAATGGCCCGATCATCGTTACTTGATGATGAACTAGGTTGAGAAGCCCCAGACTCACTGCTTTGCCCATGAGTTTGAGATGATGATGTACTCTCCTTAAACTCAAGCTCACTTTTTTTGTTCGTATGCTTTGGAAGTACGCAATGAGTATAAGTCAGAAGCACCCCTAAAAGCACAACAGCAGAAGCAAATATTTTTTTAGTATTTTGAACCACTTTTCACCCTATTAATTTATACGATCCGATTGAATAATAAATAATCTTCTAGTTGACTTCCAAAGGGATTATCACCAACAATTTCTGCCAATCTTGATTCCTGTCCACTCAAGGCCAAATAGTTTGCCACAACGGCCTTTGATAAATTGACCACATTATCACTAATCAGTGTCGCTGTTCTATCGACTGCACCGTTTTCACGAAAATGACCAATCTGTCTTCGATTTGGTCTTCTCAATGTTGGACGACCTTGATGACGATAAACCATCATAAAGGTCGACGATCGAACGGAAGAATCTCCAGTCCATGCATATTTTCCTCGTCCATCAGGAGTATCATCTATGATCGGTCGAGTAGAGCAACCACCATCAGTCAAAACATAGATCATGACATCTTTTTGCTTTCGAGATGCAAGTTCAATCACCTGCCCAATCAACTCTCCCGCTTCAAAATCTCTAATTTCGCCACGACTTCGAGTTCCATTATGATAGTCATATCCGCCCTTAACAACTGTACCCACACCGGCATAACCATCAAGAACAAGTTTTGCAATGGAAGCAGTTGCTCTTTGATCTCGGTTTGAAAGATTAAAAATTCTATTAATATCTGGATCTTCCGAGGGACTTAAATTATTAGGTGTAAATCTATTAAGAACATCCTGACTATTTATATAGCCACATTGAACGAGTGTTTTGATCTGCTCCGGTAGAGATTGATTGGCAATCTGTGCCAAACGCCTTTCACTTAATCTTTCAATTGACTTCATAACTTGTTCAGCACGATTTCCAGGGAAAATTTCATTCAATCTTCCAACAGAAATCAAACTTAATACATCTCTTGAGTCTCTTATTCTGACAGGTGCAACAACAGGGTTAATTGAAGCTTCAGGTGCCATTGATCTTCCACCGGAAATACTATCTCTAGTCCCAACAAGCTGAACTAATTCGCCCATCGCTCCGGCCTTGTAAAGCCAGTACATTGGATTATGTGGATTATTACCTGTATCATCGGCAGACCTCGCACAAAAAATCCCGCCATCTACTTTCGCCCTCACTTGTGGTGAAGTGACTGATCTAATGCCTAACAAATAAGGCGCATCACTATGAAACTTTAGACCTAGCTCATCACTCAGCATTCCCGACCTTCCGGGGTGCATATCAGGAGGAAGACCTAACGCTCCATAGGATTGAAGCATATCATCCTGCCCCCCAGGACCTCCGACTAAGATAGAGGAACCAGCAAAGTTCGCACCACCAGCAAGATCGAAAATAATAACTGGAATACTACGATTTTCTCCCATCATTTCAATGGCGCTTCCACAATCCATGGCGTAAAGTTTTTTGGAAGTTAAGAAAGACAAAAGACTTGGGGTCATAATCCCGGCGGTCATACTTAAAAAACCGTGGGCCAGAAAATCTCTGCGCGTTTTTAATTTGTGACCCTCAAGATAAGACAAATCATCTTTTTTGTTCAGCTTATTTTTTTTTCTTCCCATAAGAACTCCAAAAACTAAAATATTGAATTGTGAATACTGCCCAAGGCCGTAACACAAAGCCCTTTACCAACCATTTGAGTAGTGTTTCTCGAATCTAGATTCGAGCCATCCAGGAGGTTGCTAACTAAAGTATTCAACTCTGCGTAAATAAAGTTTCTCTCACCTGCGCCTAAAACTCCTTGACCTAAAAAGTGGTCAATAGTTCGTTCTATCAAATAGGCCCTTTTTTCACGGTTGAGCTCCTCATTAGGCGTTCTTCTAAAATTAACATCTGGATAAACATCTCTTCTTAAATCACTGTCATCGATCATCTGATGACAAAACTCTGTCGCAAGCTTTAGGATCGAAACCTGGTTTCCAGTTGAAAAGGTTTTAATATCGTTATTACTTGGGAGAGCAGAGCTGACATCGTCAAACACGGCCTTTACCCTCGAGTTATTGGGACTAACACCAGTTAAAACAGACATTGTGTAATATATTTGCTCAAAATTTTTAATACCATAATCAGGAGTGACTTCTCGAACTTCCTCTACATTAACAGGAGGAACCATCGGAGCTGCCATCATTTCATCTTCATAGGGATCATCCCAAGAATAATCATCATACTCATCGTATGTATCATAATGATCGTGATGATGGGCCTGGCCTTGAGAATCAGAACTGGTTTCCCCTCGACGAGAAGGATTCACTTTTTGATCTATCACACATTGATTAAAGACCAAAGTTAGGGCCAACAGAGAAGTAATAGCGATAGAAATTTTAATCTTATTTTTATTTTTCAATTGTCACCTCGAAAGCAAAGTCGTGAAGCACTAGCAATCAAGTTTTGCATACTATAACGTCCTTCATGCTCAAAGATTTGAACTAATTCATCTTTTTGTGAACTAGTTGGCCGCTTTAAACACACAAGCTCAAAAACCTGGGTGGCCATACACTGGCTAAAGGCCTGACTTCGAGCGAGTAGCCTTCCCAGCTCACCTGCACCATGACCAGACTGATCTCCACGCCACCCTAAGCTAGAGTTCACTCCCCTGGCCCATAAGTTCTCCCAAAAATCACTCTCAACAACATGACCAGGATTAAAAAGATTATTTAAATTAACTTTTGTAGCGACTTCACCGGGGTTGTACTGAAGCTCTCCATCCTCGAAGTCAAAGTACGCAAAAGCTCCGCCCAATGCATCCTGACCAGCATGGCAACCAACACAACTATTCCGATATGTTCTACTGTCGCCGCCAGGATCTCTTTCAACATCTCTTCGTACATAAATGTCTGGGATACTCACATCGTGAAGGGCCTCAAAATCGCGACAGAGAAAATTCATAAAGGCAAAACGAGTTACTCGTCGGTTTGTTCCGGCGCTAAAAAAAGCTTCACCTGATGCCCTTGTCGTTAAAACTCCTGCAACATCTTGAATATTATTCATATCAGATTGCCTGCGATAAACTAGAGATTGTTTTAAATTGATATGATTTCTTTCTGCTTCAGAGTAATGATTATTATCGCGAGAGCTATAGTTGGCACTTACATTGTTATTTTCAACAACATAAAGGTGATCTCCGTAAAGTACAGAATCGAAAGGAATATCATCACGAACCATTCCTATAATTGTTGCTACAAAATCATTGAGTTCAACTCTATTCGTTTCATCTTCGTTACTCCAGACCTTGACCCAATTTTTTAAAACGACTCCGTAAAAAAACGGGTGCTCCATGGCCAGTTTTGCAGCATCTTCGTAGCGATCAATCTGCAAAAGTAGCTCCATTTGAGTCAAAATATCTACGCTTGGGGGAACTCCCGTTAAGCGAGTATGCATTCTATATGCCTTCTCGCGATGAGTGGGTTGAGAAAAAACCTGGAGAGGTAAAAGTCCAAGAATAATTGAACTTAAAAAAAAGATAAAAACGTTTTTTTGCATTTTTTACTCTTATGTTATTCTTAAGAAAATACCCATTGCTTTTCGTCAGTCGTAACAAATAACTTTACCTTAGTTTTTTAAAGGAAAGAGTTCTGATTATATGGGGAAATACTTGCTTGAAGATAAAGATATTTACCAGATGCTATAAAATAAGGCGTGGCCTCGACTGGAGATAATAATGATGAAACCCATGAAAATATTGATTATTTTTTCCATTTCCACTGCTTTTGGACTGATTTCTCCAGTCCTAGCAAATCAAGGAATCATTACCTCGGTATCCTTATCTCCGGCAGGTTCTTTTGAGGTCAGATCGCCAAGAATTAGAGGCGCGGCCACAAAAAATGGCGATGGCTCACTTTCGGCCAGACAATTGAGAGTTTCCGTTAACTCGTTAGTGACAGGTATTGAACTTAGAGACGAACACTTAAGAGATAAATTAAAAGCTTCAGAATACTCCGATATTATAGTTAGTAATGCCCAAGGAGAATCTGGAAGAGGGAGTGCCGATCTTAATATTGCCGGCGTTCAAAGAAAAATTGCTTTTACATACACTGAAAGAGGAAGTGTGGTAGAGGTTGATTTTCATATTAATTTGAGGGATTTTTCCATTAGTGGGATAAGTTATATGGGAGTCGGTGTTCGAGATCAAGTAAGGGTTAAGGCCTATGTTCCACTTCGCTAAAATATCGACATATTTAGTTTTCTTACTGCTTTTTGGGTGCGGTCAAACCTTCAATTCACATTCCGTGGATAACTTTATAGGCACTGGAAATATTGACATCAGTACACCAGAGGGAATGCGACTTTTTCAGGCCACTAGTGTCATCAAAAATCGATGTATAAATTGCCATACAGGCTATCACAATAGCTGGCTACAATATAATCGCGACATTGACTGGATTGGCAGTGGTCTTGTAATTAAAGGTGATTTTCGTGGCTCTCTGCTGATTTCTCGCTTGCAAAATGAAGGGAGTGATATGCCACTTTTTGCGCCCCAAATTCCCGAGTCAGAATATCAGTTACTCAAAGAGTGGATTGAAAATATCCCCTAAAATAGCTTGGAAATTAAAGGTGGCTAGAAGTTATACTTGATTCCAACCTGATAAAAACTAGATTTAAAACCAGCAACTTTATTTAACTTAGAAAACAAGGTCCACGATGGAGTACTCCAATTTAGGGATAAACCTAGGCCAAAATTTAAAGAAGTACTCTCTAAAATTTCAAAACCATCGGGTTCAGTATAGTCACCAGAGCGATAAACACCTAATAGCTCCATTCCAATTGAGGCCGATCCTCCATTGGGCATCCAATAAATTGTGGGGCCAAAGACTAAAGCATTTACGGTGACATCACTTTGAAAATAACTGATCTGCTCAGTATCTTTGCCAACACTGGCCCGAGTAGAGGCAAAGCAAAAAGATCCCGCATAGCGAATATAGTAATTTCCATAACCGAGCTCCCCTCCAATACAACTTCCTTTGGCCGTCGACTCAATTTCCTGTGAGACAGATTCGCTTGAGAGGGTTAAAGAATCCTTCCACGTAATAATCGAAAGTGAAATGTTACGAGACCAAGAAAATTGAGAAAGCTCATGCGATTGCTTGACACTATCGAGATCATCTAGAATTTCACTAATATTAGTCCCCTCGCAATCGACCTCAAAGCAAATTTCAGAAAACATATAAATCATTTCATCCAATTGATTCTTCTCAGCATCTGAGAGCTTACCTAGATTCTGCTTATAATAAAGTGAATACAGGCGAACGAGAATCCCATAAAGTTTTGAAAGAATTCTAGGAACTTCTCCAATATCAAAAGCATGCCCCTCTTCGCGGAAACTGCCCACAATTCTTCGGTGATCATCTCGAAAGGCCTGATCAATTGCTCTTTCATACAAAGATTTCGCTCTTTCAAAGTTTCCGAGGGCTTCGTAATTTTGACCGGCAAGTATCGTCACAGGTGCAGGAGATCGAGATGTCTCTAAATCAAATTTTTGGTTTAAAACATTAAGTGACCGTTGATATTGCCTAGATTCAAAAAGATTATAAGCTTCTTGAAACGGTGTAGATCTTACAACTTGAGGAAACACAACTCCCGCATATAAGGAAAAGAATAATACAAAAAAATAATAGAAGCTGGACCTCAAAACCATAAATGCACCTGTAGGGTTAGGTCCCAAACATCATCTGAAACATTTTCTTGACTAAAAATTCTCGTGTTATAAATATCCCCTCGTAATTCTAGCCCATGGGTTAAAAAGTACTGAATGCCAGGACCAATTCGTAAGACCGAAGTTTCTTGATCGGTGTCACGCTTGAGATACTCCAATGTATTGATAAAAAATAATCCTCTCCTTAAGTAAATATGTCCTTGACCAAAAATATAGCGAGAAGTTGTGGTCTCATCTAAGGCCAAAATTTTTCGCTCTCGCTGTCCCAGTTCCAAAACCAAACTTGACGTTGAATCAAATCCAATTTTTGCTTGAGTGGCCATTGACGTTATTTCAGTAAAGTCAGAACTTGAATTCAGAAAAGAAACTCCGGCCTTTAATCGAGGTCCAAAAGCACGTTCTAAAACACTACTCACACCTTTTTGTCTCAAGGGTTCATCCTGAGCAAGATTTCCAATAAAATAGTGAAGTCCGAGCTCCCATTCTCCAAATAAAAAGTGATTTAAAATACCGTGACTTTGATCATTCATAGTTAAAGCATTCACAGTGCGACTAAAAGCTATGTGATCGGGAATTCTCACACCAAATGCTTTATCCATTAAACCGATATAGATGCCATAGGATGGAAAGGGGCGATAACCAATATAATGTTCACGACTTCGGAAATTATTCTCCTCCTCTTCAATTTGACCTCCACGTGGGTCTGGCGCATAGTCGATATTGCCTGTCAAAATCAATTGATTTTGCTCTCCAAACTGTAAGGTCATTTGCGCCCTGGCCAACATATGAATGTATTCTGTATTTGAAGTTTCCGACCCCGCCGAATTTTTAAGAGCAAGTCCTCGATATTTTAACGCCGGACGAATCCATGAAGTGTCAGGTTGAGTATAAAAAAAGCCCGATTTTTCCGCCAATTGCTCATCACTTAAATCATGAGAGCGAAAGGCCCGGCCACTAATTCTTCCAGCGCTTAAGGCCCTACCATAATCGTTTATCGCTCCAGCTCCATAAGGATTATGGTGACAAGCAATACAGGAGTTGTATCCCTGGCCAACAAACTGTGGATAGGCATAAACCTCATCACTTAAGATGGGAATAAGGAAAATAAAAAGAAAATTCCTAATCAAAAGTCGACCTTTTAAGAGTATACAAACACTTTAATCTTACTTTGCTGAAAAGCTTTGGAAAAGCCAAAAAAGAAAATAGTCATAAATTAAGGATTATATTGACTCCATCACATAACCCATACAATCGGATTTAATAATGGGAATATTTTGAGTAAACATCGCTGGGACAAAAGACTTTTTAACGCAAATCTCACCTGAGCTTATTTCAAGAAAATCATTTGTGAAGTCTTGTTCAAAATTTCCTTCAACCCACAAATGACCTTTTTTTGCATACCCTAAGACAAAACCTGGTTCTAATTGCTGAAAATTGCATTCTACTAAGTCTGAGCGCATCGATAAATCACCTTCGGGCCGAGGGTTAAAATTAAAATCAATTTGTGCACTAGAGGCGACCTTAATGCGACCAATAGTGTGAAAAACTGGTGGCCTTGCCTTTAACTTCGAAAGAGCTGGTGCACCTGTAGTCAGTAGCGTCTCGAGCTTATCAGTGAGAATTTCGATCATCTCTTTTTGTCCTGGTGTTCCGGCCTCAATCGTGACACTTGGGCAAAACTGACTAAATGCCATTGATAATACTTCATGCGGCTCTGTGAAATAAACAATATGAGGAGCAAAAAAGTGGGCCAGATCCCAAAACTCGGGTTCAAGTTTATTAATACACGAATAGAGTGGATTTTTACCTGTATTATTATGAATATCAATCGCCCAACCAACTTGACGTTTTCGAGAAATATCCAAAACTTCTTGGGCAACTAAGGCCTCGGGGGCATCTCCACCACTCCACACTCGGTTAAAATCCAATTGTGAAGGCAGGTGTCTCAGGCCAACAGAGGCCGCCTCGACGTTGGCAATAAAAAAAATCAGAGGATGTTGAGACTTAAGTTCTCCGGTCAGAAGTTTACGCCAAAGATTTTTCAGAATCGTGAAACCAGATATTTCATTTCCATGTAAAAGCACAGAAATAAAGATGGGAGGGAGTTCTCCTTCCCCCCACTCAATTAAAGTCGGGCCAGGAAGAACTTCACCTATTTGATAGGCCTCAAGCTCTAAAAGAGGCGCAGGAATAGAATTTAGTCTTAGTAACTTCATACCTTCCAGTGGTGTACAGGAAGATTTTGATTTTGAAAATGGTGATAGGTCTCTAAAAGCTCTTGGAAACGAGAACCATGGGTATGGACATAGGCCTTCTGCCAGTTCGCTCCATTTTGTCCACTTTTTATTCGCGATGCAACAATTTCATGTAAATAATAATGAGCTTCTGAATGCTCGATTCCTAAATTCTCTAGAGATGATAGACAAGCAGGGAGAATCTCTTGAAACAGCAGTTCTTGTAAGCGAACCACTTTTCCATTTGTCCAATATATTTTGGCATCTAGGCCATGGCGAGCCGCCTGATAAAAGTTCTCCTGGGCCTTTTCAAAAGGAATTTTTTCTTCCAAGTTATCTATTTCTACTAAGTACTCAATAAGTGCGATTTGCAGAACCATATTCGCAACAATATCCTTAATCGTTGGCCCCGCACTCGGTACTCGAAGCTCTAAGCGAAGACATGGGCGACCCTCTTGATCAAATCCAATTAAAGGTCGATTCCAACGCCATATACAGCCATTTTGCATGCGAAGATGCTCTAAATCACCCAACTCTGCTTGCTCATTTATTTCAGGCAAAAGCAGACCGTAAGATTCAAGATTTTGAGTAAACAGCTCCATCAAGCAATTTTTAACGTAACCAAGACCTAAACTCACTCTATCATTACGTTTTCCACGAGCGTCAGAAGTCATCACATTCACGGACTGCTCGAAAATGGCGATTCGTGACTCGTCCCATACTTCTTTACCCATAAAAAAAGGTGAATTTGCACTCGCGGCCACAATAAAAGCGGAGCTTATAATAGAAGCGTTATAATACTTGGCCGCTCGATGAATTGGTATTGAGTAATGAATTTGCATAGATGTTCCAGCACATTCAACCAGAATATTATCGTGAGAGATCCGAACCTGATCTCGCCCTTGAATATCCAGCTCAACAGGCGACTGACTTCTCAATTGCATGATTCGATTATTGAGGGCCATATAACGCTTATGCGGAGTAAGTTGTTCAAGCGAAAGCATATGCATTCGAAGGGTTGGCAATGTACCAATCATTAGAGTTTTTAACCCCATTAACCTTGCCTCTTCATCGCATTTTTTCCAAAGTTGCGATAAATCGTTCTCCAGGGATGAAAAAACGTGAGACGAGATAGGATAGGGCTCAGTATTAAGCTCAAAATTAAAGCAGGAAATTTCCGGTACGACGAGAGGATTATCGACACTCTTAACAAAGTCACTGGCCTTTGGAGAGGGAACAAAATCGGGAGTTACGAGCCAAGCCTCGAGCTCAAGTCCTAGGGTCGCACCATTTGAATGAAATTTTTTTGACTTAAACCACCTATCAAGAAGACTTGTCTCAGCTTTAAGTTTTTCCAAAAAAACCAACTCATCTTCAACTGAGAAGTGGTCATGTAAAATTTCTTTTCCCATTTATATTATCCTTTTGGAGTTATTATCACCTCAAACCGAATAAAAATAAATGATTTATATCAAAGTAATAAAGTCATCTCGTAAGTTCGTTAGTTTTTTGACCTACTCTCTTCTTTTTTGGCGTAGACTTTTTACGCCCTCGAAATCTTCTGGAGGAATCTGTTTTAGTAGATACACCCTGTAGGTTAGCACCATCCGAAGGATACTCGTGGTCGGTCTGGACAGGAATTTTAATTTGTATCAGCTTTTCAATATCGTGCAAAAGATTTTTTTCAGTACCATCACAAAATGACAGCGCAATCCCCTTACGACCCGCCCGGGCCGTTCGGCCAATTCTATGCACATAACTTTTAGCATCGTCAGGGAGATCATAATTTATAACAAGACCCACATGAGAAACATCTATCCCACGAGCAGCAATGTCGGTTGCAACGAGAACCTGAATCTTTTGAGCGCGGAAGTCTCCAAGCGCCTTCTCTCTAGCATTTTGCGATTTGTTACCATGAATGGCCGCAGATTTTATTGCAGCTGCATCGAGATGCTTGACGACACGATTTGCCCCATGCTTAGTGCGAGTAAAAACGAGTACACTTTTATTTTGATTTTTATGCAGAATATCTTTAAGAAGTAGTGGTTTATTAGCTCGATCAACAAAGAGAATCTTTTGTTCAATTCTTTCGACCGTTGTAGATTGAGGTGTAACCTCTACACGTTTTGGATTTTTCAAAAGAGAGGCGGCAAGTGTTGAGATATCTTTAGGCATGGTTGCAGAGAAAAGTAGAGTTTGGCGTTTTTTTGGAAGCTTTACCATCACCTTTTTCACGTCATGAATAAACCCCATATCAAGCATTCTATCTGCCTCATCTAAAACAAAGACTTCAAGTTGATCAAAAAGAACATGCCCGTCTCCCATTAGGTCGAGCAGACGCCCAGGAGTTGCCACAAGAATGTCCACACCTGTTCCCATTTGTATAATTTGCTTGCGATGGCCTACGCCCCCAAAAATAACAGCACATTTTAAGTTAAGCCCTTCGCTATAATATTTAATATTATCTTCGATTTGGGCGGCCAATTCACGAGTTGGTGTCAAAATAAGAGCTCTCACTCGAGCAGGGCGAATTTTCAAGGGCGATTTTGCCATACGATCAATAATCGGAAGTGAAAACGCAGCAGTTTTACCAGTTCCAGTTTGAGCAATTCCAAGCAAGTCAGATCCTTGCATTAAATGGGGAATAGATTGGGCCTGTATGGGTGTCGGTGAAGTGTAACCTTTTTGTGCAAGGGCCTTCTTAATCGTGGGAAATAAATCAAATGATTCAAAAGTGGACATAACAATTCCTTATATCGTTTGTAGCTGGCCTAATCTAAACATCTCCAGCTGCAAAATGTATAAGTCATGTTCAGATTGTCAATTGAGGTATCTCATAGAAAGGGAAAGAGTGCAAATCTTATATTTTTCTTAGAGCACAAAGGTAAAAATGACATTAAAAATCTTCCTTAAGACAATAGGTCACCCTAAGGTTTGCTTGTCCTTCGGCCGGATTAACCATGAAACGGACCACTTCATCTTCTTTAGAAAAA
>SKIL01000328.1 GCA_007116425.1 Bacteriovoracaceae bacterium
GATCTAGTTACGAATTCAAAGAAATTTGAGTCCAAATATAAAAAGATCCTACTCGTTGGATCGGGCCCAATAAAAATCGGTCAAGCATCAGAGTTTGATTACTCGGGAACTCAAGCATGTAAGTCTCTAAGAGAGCTTGGAATTGACGTTGTTCTTTTAAATTCAAACCCTGCTACAATTATGACTGATGCCGAGATGGCCTACAGAACCTACGTTGAACCCATCACAAAAGAGACAATTAAAAAGATTATCGAAAAAGAAAACGTTGATGCAGTTTTATCCACAATGGGTGGACAGACGGCCCTCAATATTTGCATTGAACTAGAGGAAGAAAAATACTTAGAAGAAAGAGGTGTTGAGTTACTTGGCGCCAATGTTGATACAATTAAAAAGACTGAGGACAGAGAACTCTTTGCTAAAGAACTGGCCACTTTAGGTTACCAGACAGGTCGACGCTACCAAGCCCATTCGATGGGAGAGGCCTTAGAGCTAGCTTCAACAAAGGTCGGTTATCCTCTCATTATTCGAAGAGACTTTGCCTTGGGTGGGAAAGGTGCTGCACTTGTCTACAATCAAGACGAGTTAAATGATGTATTTAAAACTGATATTAAATTTCCAATTACTATGGAGAAGTCTCTCGTCGGCCACAAAGAAGTTGAACTCGAAGTTATGGTAGATAAAGAGAGAAATGGTGTCATTATCTGTTCAATCGAAAATATAGACCCATGTGGAATTCATACTGGAGACTCCATCACCGTTGCTCCGGCCCTAACAATTAGTGACCGGTGCTATCAAAAATTGCGTACTATTGCTTTAAATGTAGCAAAACATATGGGTGTAGTGGCCGGTGGAGCAAATGTTCAATTTGCAATCAACCCAAATGACGAAGACGATATTGTTGTCATTGAAATGAACCCACGTGTCTCGCGCTCTTCAGCACTAGCATCAAAAGCAACGGGGTATCCTATTGCAAAAATTTCTGCTCAACTTGCAGTCGGACTTACTCTTAAAGAAATTTTAAACGACATTACACAAGTAAGCCCAGTGGCATTTGAACCAACTCTTGACTACATCGCAATTAAAATCCCCATTTTCCCTTTTAATAAATTCCCTACATCCTCTAAAGTATTAGGCCCACAGATGAGATCTGTGGGAGAAGTTCTGGCCCTAGGCTCAACCTTTAACGAGGCCGTGATGAAGGCGCTGAGATCCCTTGAGATGGGATTAGAAATTCCAAGTCTAGGACAGCTCAGAACAACACCCTTTGATATGAACAGGGAATATTTAGAGCAAAGACTACAAACACCATCGGAACTTTCAATCGTTACTTGCTTAGAAGCTCTAAGAACTGGTTTCTCAATTGAAGAGATTTTTAAGTTATCTAAAATAACACCTTGGTTTGTTGAACAATTAAACAAGATCATCCAGGCGGAAAAAGAGCTATCTTCAACCAAATCAGAATCTCTTGAAAACTTGTTTAAAACCTCCGACAGCTTTGCTTACTACAAAGGCCTTGGATTTAGTGATAAGCATTTGGCACTACTTAGCAATCATTCACATGAAGATATTTTAGCTTACCGATTTAAAAATAAGCTGTTCCCCAATTTTAAGGCCGTGGATACGTGCTCTGGTGAATTTAAGGCCATGACACCTTATTTTTATAGCACTTGGTTTCACCAAAGAAACTTACCTGAAGAGTTTGAGGAAGCAACTCCACTTTCCAAGTCTAATCAATCAATTGCTATTTTTGGTTCAGGCCCAAATAGAATTGGTCAAGGTATTGAGTTTGATTATTCTTGTGTAAAGGCCTGCCAAGAGCTCGAAGAACTAAATACAAAATCGATCATGATAAATTCTAACCCTGAAACTGTCTCTACCGATTATGATAGTTCAGATCGACTTTATCTCTCCCCCCTCTATTCCGAGGATCTTTTCGATATTTTACTACACGAATCTCCAAATGGAGTCATTTCTTGCTTTAGTGGCCAAACAGGTATCAAAGTTCGGGCCCACATTGAGGCCGAATTTAGAAAGAAATTTGCCAGTTTCAACTTCTTAGGCTCATCCATGGATACTCTCGACCGGACAGAAGATAGAAAAAGATTTTACGAGGTCACAAAGGAAGTCGCTCTCTCTCACACAAAGAGTATGGAGATTACAGGGCATAAGAACCTCGTGAATGCGATGGTTGAGATTGGAATGCCTGTAATCATTCGACCTAGCTATGTTATTGGAGGAGAGTCAATGTTTATCTTTTACTCTCATGATGACCTGACAAATCTTCCTGAGGCCATGAAAGAACAACTCAAAACTTCCGCCACAGTTTTTCAAGTTGAAAACTATCTTGAGAATGCCATTGAGTATGACGTTGATCTTGTTAGAGATGCAGAAGGGAATTATATTTTCACAGTCTGTGAACATATAGAATATGCAGGAGTTCACTCCGGTGATTCTGGTATGATCTGTCCTCCAGTCATTCTTTCCGATGAAACACTACAACTGATGGAAGAGATATCGGCACAACTAGCAGACAAACTCGAAGTGATAGGACCCATCAATTTTCAATTTGCAGTAAAAAACGGAAGCATATATTGTATTGAGGCCAACCCACGAGGTTCGAGAACTCTCCCCTTTCTTTCAAAGGCCACAAATGTTTCTTTACCTAAAATGGCCACAAGAGCAATGCTTGGCCACTCTTTATCAAAGGCCGAAAAAAAACCTTCATCTAAGGCCTTTTGTGTTAAGCAGTCAACATTTCCATTCGACCGTTTTGTCCAAGACAATATCATTCTAGGCCCAAAGATGAGATCAACTGGCGAGACAATGGGAATTGACAGAGATAAGGAGCACGCTATCTTAAAATCATATCTTGGAAATTATCCAAAAATCTCACAATCTGGAAAGATAATGATTTCAATGGCAGAGCCAACAAAAGAAATACTCCTTCCCTACCTAAAAACCTTACATCAAAAAGGTTATCGTTTTATGGGAACCAAAGGGAGTGCTCAGTATATCAAGCGTCAAGGAATCGACTGTCAGGCAGTCGCAAAAATTAATGAGGACGGTATTTCTATTATCGAAGCATTAAAGGATGAAGAAATTGTTATGGTTTTTAACACTCCAATGAATTTAGGAGACTCAAAATCTGACGGAGAAATTATTCGAAATACGGCCATTCAATATGGTATTCCGTGTTTCACAAGAGTTGAAAACATCAAGGCAGTCACAGAGTCTATTGTAGGATCACAGATTTCTGAAATTTATCCATTTAGTTTACAAGAGATGCATAATAATGAAGTTTAGATCAACTCCTGCAAAACAGACGTTTCTTGCCTTAGATAATATGAACGTCGAAGAGATAGAGAGAATTATTCAAAATCCACTGTGCTCACAACTTTATGGCCTAAAAATCGGAATGGAGCAGTTTTATAAATACCAAGGGAAAGTGTTAGACTTAATTGAAGAAGCAAAAAATCACCCGGAGTCAAAAATTGCCGAACTTAAAGTATTTTTAGATCTTAAGCTACACGAC
>SKIL01000336.1 GCA_007116425.1 Bacteriovoracaceae bacterium
CACTCACCATTGATTCACTTGATTCATTATTAGGTTGAATATCAGGATAGGCCAAGTCTTCATTATCTGGCAAAACTCCCATCGCCTCATTAGCAGAAGGATCGACATCTGGGGGATCAATACTTTTAGAAGCTTCACTTTCTTCACTATCTCTAGACTTTAAATTCGCCAATTGAGAGGCGTCAAAAACTTGGGTAATTGGCTCACTCGTTTTATTCTGATCTTGATTTTCTTCACCTTGCTCTTTTGAATTATCAAGGTCAGGGTAATCCAGGTCATTATTTTCAGGTAGTTTAAAGTTCTCTAAGTTCTCTTGATCGAGAGTTTCTTTTTGTTTCTGCTCTTCTAAAATATAATCCTTGGGGTCAGATGGATTAAAAGAAGCCGTTTGGCCAGTCGCATCCTCAGAGGCCAGAACTGTTTTGGCCTCTGCGATTGGATTAAATTCCTGAGGAACATCTCCGAAAACATATTTATCTAAAAGAGACTTTTCACTTATTGTAAACCAATAGCCGTTACCCCGACTAATTTCATCATCGGGTCCAAGGGATCCTTTTTCAACGAAATCAATAATTTTCTTTTTTGATACAGGTCCTAAGATTTGACGATGCTTGGTTCTGATCAACCAATTTTTATCTTCTTGATTCGGTACTTGTTTTTGATTTGTTTCGCTCATCTTCAATTTGGCCTTTAAACCTAAAGGAAAAAAGCCACTAATCCTTTCAAATCTTCATCGGTAAAACGCAATCCAGCACTAAACGTCCAGCTTCGAGAAGAATTCAAACTATCTTCTAAAGCAACTCGTCCATAAATAACGTTCCAAATTTGAAGATCTGTTCTGGCCCTTAAATTCACACCATCATTATCTCTGTAGTCATAGGCCTCAAGTGTAAATCTTTGATTCCAGGCCTGCAGATTGTAATCAACACCAAAACCACCTGTAGACTCAATCAGACCACCACGAATTGTCCAGTTATGAATTCTTCTACCAATCTGAAGATCAAATCGCCACTCATCACTTTTTAACTCACGCCTAACTTCACGAGTCTCTGGGCCATCGTCAATTGATCTAGTCGTGATCGTTTCTGTTTCAGGTCCAAACTCAGAAGTTGTAATGCCTAAAAGATAGAATCTTTCAGGTGATGGGAAGATTTTAAAAGTTGCATTCGTTTCAGCTCCATAGTCAGTATTAACTCCGGAGTACATTTCTAACTCTGTTCTAATGGCATCAGCACGAGTGACAATCTTTTGAACACCAGCGAGGGTTGTCCTAATCTCATCAGCAATCTCATCTTCAACTAAGAACTTCCCAATCGACCCCTTACCGCTACGAATGTCTGCAACTAGAGTCTCCATATCCTCAGTCATTTTTTTGGTATTTGCTAAAATCTTTCGCAAGTCACTAATCGAACTATCTGGTTGACTCCGGTCCATTTCATTTTTGAGAAAATTTGAAAGGTCATGAAAGTTGGCAAGCATTTCATTAATAATCTCGTGGTTACCACTCACCATATCGTTAAAACTAGATATAGCGGCCTTTGCATCACTAGCAATTTGATCAACATTTCCAATGATTGACTCTATGGGAGAAACTTCTCCCTCTGGAACGAGGGCATCGCGAATGGCCTCTGTCATGGCCTTCATATCTTTTAAAATTTCAGAAGCACCCATCATAAGTTGCTCTACGCCCTCACCTTCACACGAGGCAATGACACTCCCCTCTTCTAAAAGACGGTCCGAGTCTCCGATGAAAATTTCAAGATACTTATCTCCGAGAAAACCGACAGTTCTAATTCTTAACTGAGAGCCCTCTGTAACCCTCACTCTCTCAAGTACTTCAAATGTAATAACGGCATTATTACCCACAAGTTCAATATCTTTAATTCGACCAGCATTAATTCCTGCAACTCGAATTGGAGTTTTTGGAAAAATTCCAGAGGCATCTCTCACAATTGTTTGATAAGTTTTATAATCACCAAAACCAGACTGGTTCATCGTAATCCGAAAGGACATGAAGACTACGGCAGCGATGGCCGAGAGAGTAAAAAGACCGACTTTAAATGCATCCATACAGCACTAGACGTCCATGTTAAAAGTTATAAGTCTAGAAATCTTCTAACTAAAGGTTTCTCGGACTCAGTAAATTCATCGACAGGTAAATACTCAATGATTCTACCACGATCCAAAAAAGCGATAAAGTCTGAAATCTTTAAAGTTGCTTTAATGTCGTGAGAAATAATCAAGGAGGTCATTGCTCTTTCACGATTTTTTTCTGAAGTTTCAACAATTAATTCATTGACCATATTAGTCGTAATAGGGTCTAGACCTGTCGTCGGTTCATCGTAAAGCATGATATCGGGGCTTAGCGCCAAAGCGCGGGCCAAACCAACTCTTTTACGCATCCCTCCAGAAAGCTCTGAAGGCAAAAGATAAAAGCTGTGCTCCTTAATATCAACGGATAAAAGTAAATCAATCACCTTTTCTTCGATTTCCTTCTCCGATAAAGATGTAAACTCACGCAAAGGAAAGGCCACATTTTCAAAAGCTGTCTTCGAGTCAAAAAGGGCCGCATACTGAAAAAGCATACCAAAATGGCGACGAAAATCTCTTAGAGCATGGCGATCAAGCTCATTAATATTGTGACCTAAAACCTCTACTGTTCCAGATGTGGGCTTTGCAAGCCCAAGGATATGCTTCATCAACGTCGACTTTCCAGCACCTGAAAAACCCAAGATCGTTGTAATTTTATTTCTCGCAATATCAAAGTTTAAATTATCTAAAACCGTCACATCACCATATTTTTTGGTGAGATTACGAATTGAAATGGCCTTATCTTCTATATTAATCATTGTTTTATAATGCGCCCCAATATTATTCAAGCCAATAAACTAGGTAGCTGGTTAAGAAGTAGTCGAGAATCAAAACTAAGATCATCCCCCAAACAACTGCAAGATTAGTCCCTTTCCCAACGCCTTCTGCGCCTTTTTGTACTCGAAATCCAAAATAAGTCCCTACAACGGCAATCACAAAGCCAAAAACAAAGGCCTTAATAATTCCCTGTGCGAGATCCTCTAAAAACATAAACTCACTTAACTTAGAAAGGTAGAGCGCCTCATCAATCATTAATGCTTTAGTTCCAACAATATAAGAACCAATATTTCCAACTAAAACAAAAATGCAAGAGAGCATTGGCAATGCAAAAAAGGCGGCCGTAATTCTTGGTACGGCCAGGTATTGATAACTATCAATCCCCATGACTTCAAGCGCATCAACTTGCTCTGTCACTTTCATGGTTCCGATCTGGGCGGCCATTGCAGCACCGGCGCGACCAGCAACAATAAGCCCAGAAAGAACTGGACCGAGCTCCTTGGCCATAGAAATGGCAACAACTGGACCAACGAGAGAGTCAACAGAGATCATCTTAAATCCAAAATACACCTGATAGGCCATCACCATACCAGTAAATGATCCCGCTAAAATAATAATGAAGAGACTTTTATTGCCAATGAAAAGTAATTGCTCAATAAAC
>SKIL01000238.1 GCA_007116425.1 Bacteriovoracaceae bacterium
ACAAAAATAATGCATAATGTTCTGATATCACTTCGGGGGATCCCACCTGGCGCACCGCACCACCCCTTTGCAAATAAAAATGCTATAATTAAAAAGGGAGATCTTTGTCGAATGAGGACTCTTTTACTAGATCAGACATTTTTTCCAGTAAAAATTATTAATTGGCAAAAGGCCATGATTTTATTTTTAACCGGAAGGGCCGAAGTTTTAGATGTATACGAACATTTAAATATTAGGTCTGTTTCTGAGTCATTTAAATTACCAAAAGTTTTGCGTCTTTTGAAAAGACATAAAAATGCTAAACATGTCAAATTTTCGAGAGAAAATGTCTTCATACGGGATAATTTTACTTGCCAGTACTGCTACCATCAATTTAAACAAAAAGAGCTAACCTTTGATCATGTTGTCCCTGTTTCAAAGAACGGTCCTACAACGTGGGAAAACGTTGTGACGGCATGTCGACCATGTAACACAAAAAAAGGGGATAAGAATTTAAAAGACTTAAACCTACGACTAAAAACTAAACCACAAGAACCGAGCTGGTCACCTCGTTACGGCCCAAAAATCGAAAAAAATGATCCAAAAGACTGGTTTAACTGGTTTGGGTTAAAATGAGTCCATAAACTCGAGAACAAATTCATAGTCTTCATAGTTCTCAACGCGAATTATATGGTCATCTACAAAAACTCCTGCCTTCTCCGCCATTTCAAACAGCTCTCTTGTTCTCTCATCACCAGCAACCTCCAAATCTATTAAAGGACATCCTTGTCTGACAATAATTTGATTCATTCTAGAGCGATCACGCTCAATAATAGCAATTTGTGTTTCAATACGATTTTTTTGCTGCTGAAGCTCCTCCGCGATCGATCTTCTCTCAAAAGGAGTGCTTTTAATTAAATCATTTGTTCGCATGAGCAATGACTGGTAGCGATTATGTAGTGCTGCTAACCTTCTTCTTTGGGCCTGCATATAATTGCACCTTTGGACTATGCTCCCAGACTCAAACTCTCTTAATGTAGAGATCTCTACTTCATTCACACTACTAGTTTGAGCATAAAAATCTTGGGGTATTATCGACGAAATAAAAACAACAAGTGTAGAGAAATATAATAGGTATTTCATAATAAACAATCTATCTACCAAGACGTCTTCTTAGACTGTCTAGTGCCTCTCCACCTTCTTGCCGTAATCGATCTTGAATATCCTGAACAGGTCTTGAGGCTTCGTCTACTTTTGATTTAGCAAGAGATTCAAGCTCATCTGCTCTAATTAAAAGAGTATTTAACTTTTCTCTATTTTCATTAAATTTATTAATATACGAATTTACATCTGAAACAATTGGATCTAGCTCTGCATTAATACGCTCCCGAATTTCTTGTCTGGCCATTTGTATTTTCTGCTCAACTTCATCTTTAAACCCTTCATATATTGCATTTGATAAGTTTGATGAAATACCTAACCTTAAATTTGATAAGCGCCCTCTCGCTGAAGCTCTTAAATCAACCTTGTCTAACCTATCGACACTTGAGGTTAGTATTCGCTCCATCGATGATTGATCTGTCTGAATGGAAAACTTCGGCGAAAGAAAATTGTGAAAATACTCAATGTCATAATAGGCCCTAAAAGTTTGTTCATTTAATACTCTTCTCGCCCTTAATTTCAGTTGATTACTTTCTGGTTCTATTGAAAATTTAAGTCGTTCTGAAGAAGAAATATCAAAGCTGCCGAAAGAAGGAAAGCTATCAACGAACATTATCAGTTCTTGATTAAAAGGCATCACGTGATGATTAATAGTAAAGTTAAAATCAAATCCTAATATCTCCATATCTTCGAGGTCACCACGTAAACTTATAACTCCCGGTAGGTTTATCAACTCAGGTGAATTGGTTAAATTCTCCACTCGACCTTCAAAGGCCCCAGACCAGGCTTGATTATCTGCAGATGAAGAAATCACGGCCCTTCTAAGCCAAAATAAAGGATAACCCCCTTGTCTAGGAAAGTGAAAAGTTTCGCCGAGAGACCTTTCAGGAGGATTAATTGTAGGACGAGTGCCTTTCTCTTTATCCTCTTCATCTATCTTTTTGTTTGGAGGCATATATTGTTCAATCATTTCAGTATAACTTGCCACTTCACTTACTATTTCACCAAAAAACTCTGAAAAAAGGCCCGATGACAAAGCATCAACATTAAAACTGGGGATTCTCAAACGACTCGACACTTGTTCATAATCTTTTTCAATAATTCTTGATATTTCACCAGGTCTTGATCGCACTTGGTTTAAATCATTTCCAAGCTTACTCTGAAGGTTTCGAAAACGACTTACAGTTGCTTTTGTTTCCTCATGAAGCTGGCTAATTTCCCTCAAAGAGTCTTGAGGTCGCGAGGAATTAAAACTGAACTCATTAATTTGCCTTGATAAACTCTCAATGGGAGAATCATCTTCTATCTTTTCTAATTCTGATGTCCAAAGAGACTGAATTTTGAATGTATCATTTTTAAGCTCTTGAAGTCTCTCTCTCGATTGAATTAAACTAGAAATGTCACCAATCTGTTCTCTAAAGTCAGCTCCGTCTAAGATTGCACCTAAATCAGCAATGGGTGTCCCTGCATACTCTTCTTGAATATGCGACATAATTGTGTTTTGAACTCTATGAAAAAAACTATCTGCCTCTGACGGTGGCAACACTCTTCCCGGACGTTTTCTAGGTGTAAAAAAACCAATATCTAAAAGCTCTCCAGCACTTATAACAAACTTCGCCTGCAGCAAAGCGTTCATATAAAGATCGAAAAAAATAGCCCCTAGCTGAACAGTGTTCTGTTGTGGCATATCTCTATCAGTAACCTGAATATTTGAAATAGTTAAATTTCCCTTCAGAAAACTTGTTGATAAATCATCAATATTTACCTCCGCTCCATTCACCTGTGTCGCAGTCCACTCAATTGCTCTCTTTAAATGGTTGTCAAAGAAAAAAGACATATAAAAAGAAAATAGACCGACAAATATAAAAACGGGTACAATGACTTCCAACCGTATTGGCCCTCTAAAAATAAATGCTCTTTTCTTGTGCTGAGTTTCCATTTTTAAGACCTTGGATAAAGGGAATTATAGTGAGAATACAATTTATATAGTTTTGATGCTTTAAATGCCTTAAAGAACTTTGTTCCTTTAAACTTGGTAACCACAATATTTCGATATTTTTTTATTAGCAGTAGCGAAACCATAAAAATGAGTGGTGACAAAAAAAGTGTAACCACTGCTGATCCCATCACAACTGTATTATTAAATCGAGTGTAGGGAATTAGAGGAGTGTTATACATAGTTTCCCACAGTGGATACAAGCTCGGAGTTGATAAAACAATCTTGCCGACATGATGAAAAAGTGGATCTAATCCAAATGCAATAAACGAGAAAAAGAATGCCGTCACAAACGCGGCCGTGAATTGAACTCTAAAAAACAAAATGAAGACAAAAACAATAAAGGACTGCAGAGATAGAAAAGGTGTCATGCCCAATATAAAACCAGCTGCA
>SKIL01000100.1 GCA_007116425.1 Bacteriovoracaceae bacterium
CCTATGAGTTTTTTGGTTTTTAGTATTGAATAATCAGGTTCAACACCCATAGTTTCACAATCCATAACAAAACTAATAGTTCCCGTTGGAGCAATCGCTGTGACTTGAGCATTTCTCACTCCAAAAGCCTTCTCTGTTAAGTTCTTCAAAACTAAATCCCAATAAAAAGTCCCTTTGCTAATTAAAGTCTTGAGATTTTCTTCATACTTTTTTTGATACCAGCGATCACTTTGCTTAAAAAAGGTGAACCCCATTTCTAATACTTCTCGCTCAATTTTCTGTGCATACTTTTGATGTCGTTCAAGTACATTAACCATGGATTTTTTATTTTTTTTATATCTTTTAAAAGGGCCTAGCTTTGAGGCCAAAGATGTTGAAACCTCATAACTTTTTCCTGTTAGAATACATGTTAAGCCCGCTGCAAAGAATCTTGCCTCATTTGAGTCATAAGGAAGCCCCATCTGCATTATAAGACCACCTAAATTCGAAAAACCAAGGCCCAAGGTGCGATAATTATAAGAGTTTTTTGCCACTTCTTTTGATGGGTAGCGGGCCATAGAGACTGAGATATCTAGAACAATAATCCAGATGCAAATAGCGTGCTCATACTCTTTTAATTTGAATTTATACTTTTCATTATCCCAAAATTTACTCAAGTTTAGAGAGGCCAAATTACAGGCCGTATCATCTAAAAACATATATTCTGAGCAAGGATTTGAAGCGTTAATTTCTCCATCGTTTGAGCATGTATTCCAAGAATTAATTGTGCTTGTAAATTGAACTCCAGGATCAGCACAGCTCCAAGCGGCCCAGCATAACTTATCCCAAATTTTTTGAGCTGGTAATGATTGAGTCACTTTTGCAGGATGAACTCTTGCAGTAAGTGGCCAATCTTTATTTGCTTTAAGGGCCTCAATAAAGGAATCAGGAATACGAACAGAATTATTCGAGTTTTGTCCTCCAAGAGACTCATATAAATCAGATTCCCAATCTAGAGATAGGTCTTTATGTATAAAATTGAAGTCTTTAGAAGAGTTATATTGCTGGTATAGATCTTGAATTTTTTTATAGGATACTTCATTTTGACTAAGGACATTCTTTACTTGATTTTTATTTAAGACTTTATTTCCAAGATAAAGGGCCAATGCTTTATGCTCTTCGTGAACTTTCCAGTCTATAAAATCCAGAATTTCAGGATGATCAATATCTAAACATACCATCTTTGCCGCGCGTCGAGTCATTCCTCCAGACTTTATAGAGCCAGCGTTCGCATCCCCCACTCGTAAAAATGACATGAGGCCAGAGCTCGTTCCTCCACCTCTTAGGGACTCGCCTTTTGAACGAATTTTAGAAAAATTTGTTCCACTTCCAGCACCGTACTTGAAGAGCTTGGCCTCTTTTTGCCATAAATCAATAAGGCCATCTTTACCAACAAGATGATCGTCAACTTTTTGAATAAAACAAGCATGAGGAGTTGGTCGCTTATATTTATGATTCGTCTTTCTTACTCTACCACTAGAAGAATCTACATAATAAAAATCTTCGGCCGTATCTTCTAATCCATACGCTTCATAAATTCCGGAGTTAAACCACTGGGGAGAATTTGGTGAGGCCATTTGATGGACCAACATATAAAGTATTTCATCATAGAAAACTTGGCCCTCACTATCAGAGAAGTAGCCTTCTTCTACTCCCCACTTCTTCCAACAATTTGCTAAGCGATGAAAAATCGCTCTTAAATCTTCTTCATATTGATTTCCATCAATATCAATACATCTAGAATATTTTTGGACCATGATTTCAACTGCTTGATCAGACCAAAAGTCCGGAGCAATAATCCTACGCCCAGAGCTAGAGAACCTCTCAACAAAGTTTATTCCCTCGTAAGGATTTTCAAAATCATGAGTAAATACCCGAGTAATTCTCATAAGTGTAAACGAACTCCCTGATATAAAAATATGTTAGTATAATAGCATTAAATTGATATTACTCGAGTAAAGAAATTATGATTCATTCCTCTTTTTCAGCTCTCTTATTACTACTAGTTGGCATAACTTTAATTGGTCAAAAAGACTTATTCGCTAAAAGCACTTCACCTCTAAACATTGAAGAGATGAGAGAGAAGTTCCCTCATCTAGGAAAGACAAGGCGTGAGATTTTTCTAAACTTTATAAACGATCATCCTAACCCAGGTTGCCCAACCAATTCTGGTTGCTCCCCTGAAATGGGTCAGAAAAGGCAAAAATGGCTCAACGATCTCTCTAATACATCATCGACAAAAAAGATAGCAGTCCCGGCCTCTGTTTGGATCATTCCGAAAAAGCAGTTAACCCCTGACACCGAATATAGTAATTTTATCACTTGGATAAGCTCATGCCAGCATCATAGAAACCTAGAAGACGATAAGAGTGAAAATTCTGCTTATATACTCCAAGGTGAGACCTTTATAAAAAATCTTTCAGACTTAATTAAAGATTACTCTAAGGAAGAACTCAACGTTATCCTCAATCGCGGATATCTATATCAGAAAAATGATAGCAATACTGACGAAGTTGAATACATCATTACTCGTTATAATCTACCCGGCCATGAATTTCCACTAATGATAAAAGATAATCAAATTATATACTTACTTGAGGAAGAGGGGCGCTACTACTCAATTGGAGTGGAGCAAAGTGGAAAGCTTCACTTGCTACAACCTCAAACTCCCAAACATTTCCCTCAGGCGGTTGACTGCCCTAAAGAAATTATCAAACACTTTGTATCTGATCTTGAAGTCAACAATTTGTACTCTGGAGTTTTGTGTCGAAAGCTCTGGGATAAATCCCTTCAAGGTTTTCAAAAATTTGCATTTGGTTGGACCTGTGACTGAAAAGCAATCAAATTTAAAAATACTATGTCACAACTCTGAGAACCTTTTTTACTATGATAAGGAAAATATAAACTCTATTCAAAATAGAAGTGAACACAAACTAAAAGAACTTGCAAAGCACTATACCTATTACAATTGCGATATTATGTTTTTATCAGAAGTTGGAGGGCTTGAATCTCTTAAAAACTTTAATCGTAATTATTTAAACTCAAACTACATACTTTCAGTCATTCCGGGCAACTCTGAACGAGGAATTGAATTAGCGGTTTTAGTCCACAAAAGAATTATAAAACAGAAGCAATATTCGTTCGCGCACCTCTCTCACAAACATCTAAAATTTAATCTCGATGACGGGAAAGGGCCTTTAACAAGTTTTAAGCGCGATATATTGGAATTTAGAGTACAATGTATCACTAGCGATATAGAAGATTATGACCCGAAACGACCTCCTGAATTAATTTTTTTCTTTGTTCACCTTAAAAGTCAATGGGATCGTGAAGGAGGAGACTTCAAAGGAGAGAGACAAAGAAGTGCGGAAGTAAGAGAACTTATAAGAATTGCAAATAAACGATTTGCAAAGTATCCAAATACTCCTCTCATTGCATTGGGAGACTTTAATGGCCATGCAGCAAAAAAGGAAACCTCCAGGGA
>SKIL01000079.1 GCA_007116425.1 Bacteriovoracaceae bacterium
ACTCATTATATATCTTCCTGCAGCATACACTCAAGAAGAGCACAGGTTAAACAGGGCCGCATGATGAACAAGAATGTAAAGAGAATCTTAATAATCAATAAGGATGGTGGCTGTACATACACTCTCAACTCACTATTAAATCGATGGGGTTATCAAGTGGCCACAGTCAATACCTTCATTAAAGGTATTGAGTTTTGCCTTCACAATAGTTTTATCCCCCACTTGATTATTGTTGGAGTAGCAAAGGACAGTAGTATATTTAGAGATTTTCCCGATAAGTTTCAAGACAGAATTAAAAAGGATGTTCCAATTATTGCATACACACATCTTAGTTCCCCCTATTTTCATGAAGAGGCGAAAAACGCTGGTTATAAAGATTGCCTTATTAGACCAGTCGCACCGAAAGAGTTACGAAGTAAAATTGAATATTATATCGAGCCTCAAACTGTTGGTACCGTTAAGGCCACCACACTCCCAAAGCATCATATCGAGGAAGAAGGCGTTCTGCTATCTAAATTGAAAATCAAAGCTCTTAATAAAAATGGGCTTGAGTGCTATGCCTCCTTTCCTTTACCCAAGGGACTTATCACTGAGATTCAATCAAAACTACTCATTCGTTTAGGATTAAAGGACATAAAGTTTGTAGTAGAAAAAACAGAAAAAATCGATAACGCCAACAAAAGTGATGAGCACCACTATCTGCTCAAGCTCAATTTTTTAGATTTGAGTATTGAACAAGATTATCAACTTATTACCTTTCTAAAATCACAAGCCCCAGAAGACCAGCGCGAAGCGAGTTAAGATCTAAGTAAAGACATTAGAGTGTTTCTAAGCCCAATCGCCCCTGTTCCCTCATGACCGATGGCCTGAAGACTGACTGCATAGTGAGTATTAAGAGTAATAATGGAAATATTCTCTTGATCAATCTCGATCGCCTGTATGGCATCTGTTCTAATAATTAATGAGTCATTTGTATTTTCGTTCACAAGACAGATGACATTTTTAAGAGGTTCAATACTCGTGGCCTCAAATCGCTTTGGTTGATTCATGATAATTCCTTTTATCAAGTTTAAATAATTAGCGTATATTCTAATTGAATTTGTGGAAAAATTGAATTTAAAATGAGCTTAAAGAATTGGAGTCGCGATGTCAGATTTAAGTGAGAAGTATTATAATATTGCCATGTCAAAGTTCAAATTAGAAGATTACAAAGGTGCGATTGAAGACTTTGACGAGGCCATTCGCTTAAATCCTAAACATGCCGATTCCTATCTCGCGCGTGCCATTACTAAAAATAAGATAGACGATCACGCGGGAGCAATAGAAGATTTTAATGCCGCCGGAGAGCTTGGAAATACTGAAGCCTATGAGTTTGCCGAACAATTGAAAAAATAATCCTTATTACTCACCATTCCAATGAGATCAAATATTAAGCAGCGATTCATCACTTTGGCCTTCGTTGCAGGCCAACTCTACCGCTCTTTTGAAGAATCCTCAAAAAACGTTTTCATACCCGTGCTGGGAATTTTTGGTGCCGATTATGAGTTTTTTCAAGACACACCGCCAAGCACTGCAGACGATTTTCGTGCGATTCGTCCTCAATTTGACTATATAGAGATCCCAAATTCTGGAAGTTCAGTCCAGCGTGAGCGACCAGAAGAAGTTGCTGATGAGATTTTAATCTTTCACGAATAAACCGCCAATTTAAGTCCTCTGAGCTACAAAAAAACTCAGAGGACATCTCACTCAACTCAATAAAAGTAATTTTTACAAGCACTATACCGCACTGCACAACAACCTGATAAATTAAGAAAATTTTAATTTAGAGGTTGTCGTGAAATCAATAGTTTACATCGCTACTTTGGCCATCCTTCTCTCTTGTGGAAATAATGATACTGCTCCAAGCTTTATCTATGAGCGAAGCACTGAGGTAGATAATCTAATTCAATTATCTGCGCTAGAGCTTGATTTACGTTCACTTGCAATTTTAGAAAATTCAGATGCAGACAACTCCATCGGTTTAGAAAGTGAATACTTCAGACAGCATTACCGATTTTATACCGACGAAGGCAAAAGACAGCTCGTGGACCTGCTCATTCGGGAAAAGTCGAAAGAAGAAATAAAGGTATTATTTGGCCTTCTCTTGTCTCAATTCACAGTCGATTCTTCAAAGCTCAGCACACTAGAAGAGTATCTTCATCTCATCCAAAGGGCCGAAGAACAAAACAAAGCAATAGAAGTACTCCCACTCGATAAAACTCTTTTTTTGGTTCAACTCATCTTAGACAAAGATACTCAAAGAGATGACTTCACCATAGAAGACAATCATGAGGTCATGACTTCTCTAGGAGGGTTCATTTTTAATTGGGCCGTTAAAGTAGACTTCGCCTTTAACCTCTACTCAAAGGCCCTTGAAATTCACTACCTAGATCTTTATGAACATGAAGACTTTTATGTTAATAATCAATTTGGCCTCAAGTATTTAATCGGAGTTAATCTAAATTACCTCGAAGACACAGAAGAGATCATTTCGGAAGAATTAGAAGAACAATGGTTAAGAAAACTAGAGAACTTGGCCTATGATATTGAGAAAAAAGCGTTTGCTACGATCTTACAAGAGCAGCTCATAAACCCATCCCGAAACAGTGTACACTCTCCAATTAGAACTCCTCATATGGATTGGGATATGAGCTATAACTCTTCTCTTGGTGGGTGCAGTGGACATAGTGACCGTTCAAGAGGCGCCAATCTCGAAGGATATCATTTTACTTCAGTGATAAAAAGCTTTGACAATGTTTTAGACCTAACAAACGAAAGAACGTTACGACAATTGGGGGTATCGAGAGGAGATATAATAAATACGAGAAATGATGAGTATTACTACGAGATAACTCATCAAATCGGAAGTATTGCTCGCGATTTAGGTTTTCAGGCAATCCGAGCTCCATCTGCAAGAACAAAGGGATATGTAGGAACAAACCTCATAATACTAGGAAATTAAAAAATGATTACTAAAGAAGAGTATAATATTTTACTAGATAAAATGCCACGGTACACGAACAAAGACGGGAACCTTGTAATGGACTACAGGGTTCTATTAAATTTCTTTCACACTGATGACATCTTTAAGAATAAAGTTAATGAGATCCTAAAATTAAAATGTATTCACCAAAGACACAAAGCACTTTTCACATTAGCATTTATTATTTTTATTGAATCTCAGTCAATCTTTTACAATGAAACACCAAACTTTACACCAACAGAATATCAAGACAAATTCGCAGACTTTATGTATTCAACTGACACCTTCTCAAGCCGAAATATACCACGCGAAAAGTGGATAGACCTTCTCGAAGAAGATTTAGATCTTTTGGCAAAAATGATCGTAGAAGACTCACTACTCAACTTTGAAGAAGATGAAAGATTTATTGCACTCAAAAAAAAGCAAGACAAGCGTCATGATGAACTTGCTGAACAGTATCCTGACTTAAATGAGTTTAGATAGGTAATTTGAACGC
>SKIL01000212.1 GCA_007116425.1 Bacteriovoracaceae bacterium
GAATAAAAAAAATCATATTCACTTATACTCTCGTAATACCATTAATAATGGTAATGTTTACAATGGCCAATGCCACAGAAATGTCAACAACTGAGGCCCTTAAAAGACTTGATCAACGTGGAGTCAGCTCGCTAGAAAAAGCTCTTTACCTAAGAAATCAAAATAAGCTTTTTTTGTCATCTATGTATCTTAAGGATCATATTGCCGAAATAAATCAAGGACGAGAATTGTCATCACAAGACAAAAATAGAACAGAAGCACTACTTCGATATTTGATACAAATGACAGGTGCGTCAACATTTAAGTCGATACCAAGAAATCAAATAGAAAGAATCACACTTTTTCCATCCCTAAATTACATCAAAGGACTACAAGACTTTGATGCTCAAAGATATGAGCGAGCATTAAATATTTTTGGAAAAGTTGATAATGAACACCCTTTTTCACCGGAGGTGAAATACAAAACTGGAACGATCTTACAGATACTCAACCGTACAGATGAAGCATTAAAAACAAACAATGAATGTATAGAGATTGCAGATAATTATGCACAAAACTCAAGAAGAACAGAACAGCAGAGATATTATGTTGTATTAAAGGAAAAATGTACAATGAATACTGCGCGCATAAAATATGAACGTGGTGAATATCGCAAAGCAATTGAATGGTATGACAAAATACCCAAAACATCTTACCGTTGGCCGTATACTCTACTTGAGAAAGCTTGGGCATTCCATAAGCTAGAAGATTTTAACCGATCACTAGGCTTACTTGTAACTTACCACTCACCACTAATGCAAAGTTATTTCTTTCCAGAAGCAGAAGTTCTACGCGCTTTAAATTACCTAAAACTTTGCTTATACAATGATACAGAAAGCGTCATTCAACAATACTATCAAGTTTACAGACCGAGAAGTGAAAGACTGCACTCAATAATCACTAGAAATGAAGGGAATCCTAATTTTTATATTCAATTAACTACCAGTGACCTTCGAAATGGTAATAATAATCCCTTCATTAGAAACCTGACAACTCAAGTCCAAAAGCAAATAAAGTATAGTGTTGAACTCGTATCTTATCAACGTTCGATGAGAGAGTTTAGACAACTACAATCAGAACCAGACTCAGAACTGAAAACAAAACTTCTTACAGAGCTATCACAGCAAATACAAAATAGAAGTGAGTACTTCAATCACTATATTAAATCTCAATTCTATGAATTCATAAACCAGATACATGGATTTTCATATGAAATGTTCAATATAAGACTAGAAATTATGGGAAGCAGGCGAAACCTAATATATGACAACAAAGAACTCATTTCAGATCGTAGTAGAGGTAGTTATGAAAACGTAAGAAGAAGTTCAAATGAGCACTTTTTCGATTTCAGAGGCGAGTTTTGGGCAGATGAACTTGGAGACTATTCATTTGGCCTGAAAAGTAACTGTGAAAGAGTTGAGCTAAATACGCTCTCTCAAAGGTAGCAAGGAATCAAAGATGAAAAGAGTACTATTCACTATAATTGTTTTGACTATTGGCCAGGATCTTTTTGCACAAAAGGCCGATGAAAATGTCATATACAAGTATAGAGAACACGAAAGCTTTGATCTAGGAAGTCTAGAAATTCAGGGGCAAATCATAGCCCCCGGAGACCTATCAATACAACAACGCTCTAGAAACGATTTTTCAACAACACTTTATGACAGAACTAACTTTATAGACGTTATAAAAAGAGAAGCAAATCATACAAACTAAAGATAACAGGGGGAAACATGGAAGAACAAATAATCGAAACAGTACAGGATCCTAATATTATTCAAACGCTCGCCATCTTTATGTCAGAAGGTGGAGCATTTATGTGGATTATTCTAGGACTTTGGTGTCTTGGAATTACAATCTCGCTTGAAAGATTTAATACCCTTCTCAGATATGACACTAATGCTCCAAAGCTAATGAAAATTATTAAGAAATACGTTCTAGAAAACAATGTTATCGAAGCTATCAAATTATGTAGCGATAGAAAGTCTGTATTGGGTCACGTCATGAAAAGTGGTCTTAAAAGAGCAAACCAAGATAAAGAGCAAATTCAAGACGCACTGGAATCAACCATCTTAGAGGTAACACCACAAGTTGAAAAAAGACTTTCATACCTTGCTCTATTAGCAAACATATCAACACTAATGGGGCTTCTAGGAACGATTTATGGTCTTATTCAGTCTTTCGCTGCTGTTGCTCAGGCGGATCCAGCATCAAAAGCTGAACTTTTAGCTCTCGGTATTGCAAAGGCCATGAACACAACCGCATTTGGCCTTATTTCAGCGATTACTCTAATGGTAATGCATCAAATTCTTAGTACTAAGGCAGATAAAATCATGTCAGATATTGAAGAACAGTCAATTAAACTTGTGGATATGCTAGGAACTCAAAAAACAATGCCACAGGTAAGGCGTCAAGAAGTTAACCAAGCACCTAAGACGATCGATAATGAGCATGAGGAAGTTCCAAACATACCTACAAATATAAAAACGGCTTAAAGTTAAACAAGAGGTTCACAATGTTTGTAAGAAAACAAAAGAAGTCACCCCCAAAACTGAATTTAATTCCAATCTTAGATTCAGTTTTCATCTTTATTTTCTTCTTATTGATGTCTACGCAATTTATTGAGATCTATCAAATTGGTAGTGAGGTACCTAGTATAAAAACTGTAGATACTCAAAAAGATAATGATGATGAACCTCTTAACTTAACTCTTAAGATAAGCGAAAACGAAATACAGATCATGACAGGTGTTCCATTATCACTATATGAGTCAATCTCTCTAGCGGAAGGAAAAGGAATTTTAGAATTACAAAAAAAGCTATGGGAAATTAAAGGCAACAACAATGATGAAAATACAGTAAGACTTAGACCAAACCCAGATGTTTCGTATGAGCACATTGTAAAAATAATAGATGCGTCAAGGAAGATCCACCCTCTTGCAATAGAAAAACTAGGCCTATCAGATAACGTCGATAACACACGCCCTAATAGGGTCAATGATATTGCTCTATTTGAAAATATTATCTTTGAAAGCGTTATTTAAAATGGATTAATAGATATGAATGAACAGAAAAAAAAGAGAATCACACAAAAAAACAAAAGAATCAAGCGCAGAGAGGCGATGGACATAGACATTACATCTCTACTAGATATCCTCGTTATTCTTTTAGTTTTTCTACTTCATAGTTACAACGCTTCTAACCTTGAGTTAGACCTTGTAGACAACATAACACCTCCGGGCTCACAGGCGAGAGAGCTTGGTGATGACGCACTTATAGTGCAAGTAAATAAAAATAACGAAGTTTGGATAGGATATGAAAAACTTGAAACTAAAATCGTAGATGGAATGGCTTCAGAAGAGTTATATAGACGAGTTATAGATATCGCTCGACAAAACTCACCGACACTTTCCAAGGAAGAAATTATTAAAAAAAATAGAAAGAATAATAAAACAGTAAAC
>SKIL01000179.1 GCA_007116425.1 Bacteriovoracaceae bacterium
AATTTGAAGCCCATTAGATATTGCGCCATCTTGAGTTCTTCCGCATGAAGAATATCTGGTTTCCATTGCTCGACTTCATCGAGAACTTTATTCATTAAAAGTGTAGAGTAGCGATATTGGTGATGCGAGTACTTGAGGTAGCGCCAAATTTTCCTAAAGATATTAAAGGAGTCATAGGGGTAAAAGAACTCTTCACTGTTAGAGAAGTTGATGTTTTTTGTCTGGCTTGATGGGTACAAAACTTTTATTTCTATCTGAGTGCTGTCTTTAAAGTGCTTCCAAAGGTGATAGTTCTTGACTCGGGTTCCTGAATTCGGGGGTGAGGGGTGTTCAGAAATTAACACTAACACCTTGATTTTTTTGTCACTCATAAGTTTTTTATCTTTATTTAATTGTTGTAAGAATGACATTCATTTTATCATTAACAGAAGTGTCAAACTGAACCGGCTTTTATTTCCTCGTTGCTTCTAATTATTCAAGTTGAGATATTACTATGAGGTGATTCACTCTAATGAGTGTTCTCCGCTTTAACTTACGGGAGCCGTTTTGCCAGATTTTCTTTTCTTGTTTTTCATGGGTTTTTTCTTATTTGCCTTTGTTTATGGCCTTTACTCTCTTATTCATTATTGCGGAAATCAATATAATAAAAACGTATTTACTATATACTTTTGTATTAAAGGTTCTAAAAGCTCTAATGCTTTACTTTTAGGAGGTCTTCCTCTTTCCCTTGGTATTTTTATCGCCTACTTTCTTTCTCGACCTCTGGAGCTTTTTTCAGCTCCTGAGATGGCCTTTTCTTTATCTCTAGGGCTTATTGTTTTATACGGTTATTTTGATGATCGCTATGAATTAAGATCATTGGTAAAACTTACTTTTCAAAAATTATCAGTTTTTATTTTTTCATTGGCCGTGGCCAGTCAGATTGATGGAAATTTATCTAGTTTTGCCTTTGTCGCCATTTTTATTTTTGGAATGGGAGCAGTGAATGGGGCGAATTTATTGGATGGGATAGACTCATTAACGGTCAAAACATCGAGCGTAGTTCTGGCTTGCTATGCGTTTTTTTCGATTGGGTATGGTTATGAAAATTTGGCGACCTTAACTATCCTTTTATTTCTTCCCATCGCAGCTTTTTATTTTTTTAACAGGCCACCTGCAGAAATTCATCTTGGTGAGATTGGAGGAGCTGCTTTAGGTTTAACTTTTTTTATGATGAGCTGCTCACTTTATCTCTTTCTTGTAAGTGAGTTAGGTCATAGTCCAATTCAAGCAATGTTTACATCAATATTGCCTTTGAGCATTTATGGTACTGAAGTATTTGTATCTTTTTCTCGACGTGTTTTAAGAGGGGGGTCCCCTTTTTGTGGAGATCAACTACATGCTCACCATATCTTGAGAAATGACTATAAATTGAGCGTTAAGGCCACTTCAAATATCATTTCCATATTTTTTCTGAGTGTTATAGTTCCTGCAAGTCTTTTAATTTATTACGATTTGACTCCCTCATATCTTGTGGCGATCGGTACTTTTTTACTCTTATCTTGTTGTCAGTATCTTTTGTGTCGCCACTCTTGGTTTAAAAACAAAGCCTCTCAGGTAATCATGAAAGACTTTTTAAGGTCATTACAAAAAGACAAGGTTACACTCATAGATACATCAATTTCACAAAAATTTACTTTGTCGATTAAAGAGAGTGATCATCAGAATGAGGACAATAATGATAAAAAAGATCAGGGGGCTGCATGAGCTCTACCGGACGTTATCTCGTTACGACTTCTGACTATTATCCAACTCTTGGTGGTCTGACAACTTTTTGTACGAATATTGAAAAATCTCTTAATGCATGTGAGATTCCCTATGACCTTTTTCATTGGAAAAAAAAATCTGACTTTCTAAAAATTAAAGACTCAAAATATAAAAAGGTAATTCATGTACATCCATGGGGAAGCTATTATCATGCTCTTGTAGATAATAGAGGTGCGCCTACAATAAACTTTTATCATGGTTCTGAGGTTCTATTTTTAGGGCGAACACCATTCCATTCTCTTTTTAAAAAAATTATTAAAAATTCTGTCTTAAAAGTATTTGAGAGGTCTGATTATAATATATTTATTTCCGACTTTACTTTTAAAAAACTCATTTCACAGGGGCTAAGGCCCGATTACTCAAGAGATATTGTCTACCATAATGGAATTGATTTAAAAGATTCACAGTATATTGAAAACGATATTGAAGAGGAACTGCACTTTATTTGTGTGGCAAGGGATGTCCCTCATAAAAATTTAGAGGCCACAGTTCTTTTTTGTGAAAAAATAAAAAAATTATTTCCACAGATTAATGTTTTTCTGTATTTAACTTCTTCACGGTTTAGGTCTCAAGATATTGTTATTGAAGATATTTCAGGCGTATCAAATAATGTTTTAGATGAATATTATAAAAAGTCGCATTTTAACCTTTTATTTTCAAAGGATGACTCAAATCGTGGGTTTTACGAAGGATTTGGACTTACTTGCTTAGAAGCTGGAAAGTATGGAGTACCTAGTATCGTTTCTCCTTATGGTGGTCTTCCTGAAAATGTTCACCATGGCCTTAATGGTTTAGTTCTCAATTCTGAGACGCTTTTCTTAGATTGTACAAAAATATTTTGGGATAAATTCGCATACAAGCAAATGCGAAAAGACACATTTAATCACACTCACTCATCTCATGGCGTGGATAAGCTGACTAAGCTTTGGAGGGCTCTTTGAATCGTGATAAGTTGCTCATATGCTTTAATCATTCTACTTTGGGAGGTGCTGAAAGGAGTATGTTGTATCAGGCGTGTATTTTTGAAGGCGAATTCGACTTAGATTTTTTAGTACCAAAAATCTCAGGTGGACAAGATCATTTAACTCCTTCTATCGAAAAACTATTTCCTAATGCACGAATTTTATACTTTAACTATCCAAAGCGATTATTTCGCATTTCTAGGCAAATATCTTCTCTTTTAAACTTTGTATCCTTACCATTTACTTTACTGAAGATTTTTTTTCAGATCCGAGTTTTAAACTTTTCTCAGTATCAGATGGTTTGGGCCAATGGAAATAAGATTGCTCTACCTATAATGCTATGGCTCACATTAGTCCGTTACAAAGAAGGTTTTATTTGGCATCATCGAGACTACTTTTCTTTCTATCCTAGATTATTTGAAGGGCTCATTCGAATTTTTGTCCGTCGGGTTGCGGCTTTTAAGTTGTACTTTGTTGCTAACTCTCTTTCTGTTAAGCACGATCTTGAGAAAAAGTTTAAAAAGGCGATTGATAATTTCTTTCTTCTTTATAATCCAAGTGGATTGGATTTCTCTAAAGACTTTTACCCAAAAAGTAATTATCAGATTAAAAAGATTGGAGTGATGAGCATGATGGCGCCATGGAAGGGCATTCATCAAGTATCATTGATGGCAAAAATTTATCAAAACGAACTAAAAGCTCTTGGTGTCGAAAAAATATATATTTAT
>SKIL01000153.1 GCA_007116425.1 Bacteriovoracaceae bacterium
CCTCGTGGTTGGTAAAAATTAATCTCGACAATTAAATTTTACTCAAAAACGAAGCTCATGGCTCATTTGTCAGAAATCTAGCTCAGAACGCACTGTTCCCCACTATTAAGTTTGAAGACCCCTTAAAAAAGCTCCTCAGCACCTTTGCAGCTTGTCTCACGATGAATGGCCTTAGCCTAGGGTTGAGCATTTTTGAAAATCGCTGAATAGTAAGGCCCTGGCACATCAATGAAGTAATCAATATCAATCTTAGGGATAATTAGAGAGTGGCCTAATCGAATAGCATCTTTTGTTAGAAAGGCGAGAGTATGTTCATCTTCAAAAATCTTATAGCAGGAGATATCTCCATCGATAATTTTTCTAAATACTGTGCTCATCTCAACCTCTATTTTAAAAATTTTTTCGTTTTTTACAATTTAAAAAATATTTTAAAACGTTTCATTATAAGAACTGAAGGATGTCAATATATTCTAGGTCAGGGTCGTCTTTTATCCACCCCCTGATGAGAGAGCTGTGACCTTGTCCAACAATAACGATAAGTCTTGAGTTTTTTTGAGCTTGTGTTTGAATATTGGCGAACATCCTTAGGTTTCGATGCCACCAAGTGGCATTGGCGTCAGCTCCTGTAAAGCTTGACCCTGCCCCTAAAAGGTTTGTTATGAGGTAGAGACTCCTATTTTGCCTCTCGAGGTCGGGGTGATTATATTCGATAAAAATCTCTTTTAAACTCAGTTGGGAATGTCTTCTTTTTTCATCCTCTGTATATTCTTCTATCGCTTGCCGAAACTTCTTTTTGATTTTAGGGTAAGACTTCAATTCTTCAAACAGGGACTGACTATCCCAACTAATAGTTCTTTCATCAAAACATACAACATGATCAAGATTCGCCAATTTAGCGATACGAAAGCCAATTTGTTCAATCTCGTTAATTCCTAGGTCTATACGGTCATTGATATATTTTTGCAGCCGCGAATTTATCGCCTCGGTCTCAAGCGCATCACATTCAACTAATATGGCAGTAGGTCTCAGTGAGGAAAGTCGTTTTGCCAAAGTATCTAAGTAGAGCTGAGAGGAAGTTTTCGTTACATCAAAAACATCGTTTTTTACCACATCTAGCCCAGGTGTCCCAAAGTGAAAAGTCCCAAGCATGACTACTTTTGAATTGTCTACTAATACATCTTCATTCAAGTGTGTAGCACAGGAATAGAGAAAAAATAGAAGGAGATATGGTAGTTTATTGGCCAATAGCTTTGATCCACTTGTATTAAAGAGGTATAGTGTTTCAAACGATAGATGATGGCGTATAAAAAAGGCAATAAAAAAGGCAATGATACTGAAGAAAATCGTAAGTGTTTGCGTTCTTAATTTGAAATAGATCTCTTATGGCCCTCAAATTTTTTGCTAAATTAAAGTAAAATGATTTCTCAATTCTTGTAGCGAGGGGAGGATATTTGCTGGTTTCAAACTTTTATCGTGACGTGTTACCGCTACTGAGTCCTGAGTCGAAGACCCCATGGTCTTTAGGACGTTTTATAGTCAATGTTGGACTTAAGCCTTTGTCTGAAGATAGTAAAAAATTTGATTTTGATGCAAATATGACACTCTTTCATGAGCACAAACTTAGGTTAAGAAAATCATCTCACTCAAGATGCTATTTTCCTGAATATGATCGGCTGACTCCAGATGAAATCAACCAAATCGTTAAAGTGTTACATTCTCAAATCCCTAATGAAATGAAAGAATCTTTTAGATCTTTTTACAAGTCACAAAGTGATTATATTCGGGACGATTTTGATGCTCTTTGCTTATTTGTTCAAGAAGATATTGCGATATGGAAACGTTCTGATGACAAAGCAGATGAGTGGTTAAGTGCGATTCATCTTCATTCACCCAACCATTGGGCCGCTGAAGATAAAATTGGAAAATCATTTCAGGATGTTCATCGCCCTGTACCACATATCGACAATATTTCTAAAATTGCGCTTAAGTTATTTGATCAATGTGTTGGCCGTGGAGTTCAGCAAAGGGTTGCCTGGGGTCTTGCAACGGATTGTATGCTAGATCACCACCCTCGCATTGGTGAGAAAGGACGTTCTTTTGATAAGGCGGACCCCGAACTTTATGTTCGAATAGAGCGTCAATTAATTATTCCTGTCGATGGGAATGAGAATTTATTAATTTTTACAATTCGAACATATTTTGTAGACTGTAGACATCTCAACTTTGAGGATCGTAAGAGTATTAGCGAGTGTGTCGCTTCAATGGATGATAGACTTTTACAATATAAGGGCATGATTGAGAGCAGAGATGAGATTGTAAAATTTCTTTTATCACTATAGATCATAAACTTCGGGAGAAAAGATGGAAGCATCTGAATCGAAAGGAAATTCTTTAAAGTATATTTTTGGCGCTATTTTTCTAGTGCTTTTTATTGCTGCAGTTATTTTTCGATGGCACTTCTCTACGGCCTATGTCTATAAGGAAACAGGTTTTTCACCTAATCAAGACATTGAATTTTTAATTTACAATGAGGCCGGTGAGGCCGTTTTGGCCACGCAAAGTGATATGTGGGAAAAAGATTTTCAAATGCTCTTTTTCTATACTGAACGCTGCTCTGTTTGTCAGCGAATGGAGGAGTTTCTTCCTGATTTCGAGAAAGGATGTGCCCCAGAAAAGCTTGAGTTTATTCGAGTTGACGTTAGTCTTATGCATAATAGTCGAATTGCCAATGAGTATAGGGTCCGTGGTGTGCCGATGATCAGCATGATTAATCGCGAAGGTGATGAAGTGATGAGCGCAATAGGTTTTATTCGAGAGCGAGATCTCAGACGCCAAGTTGAGGCCATTATGAATATTACATGTAGTTAACTCTTTTTATTGAATTGTAAGAGTTAGGCCTGTTTCTCCCTGAGAGCATCGATAACTACCTTCCCATTTTCCCGATACGTGAGTATTATCAATTCGAGATGTTCTTCTAAGTGTGAATTGTTCACAACCTGGGAAGTCAACTCTTCCAGTAAAACTTCTACCTGATTCGGATATGATTCCATTTAAAGGAATCATATCATAACCTGTGGGACGATTGATCCAGCTGACCCCACCTAACTGTAAAAGTCCAGAGTCGCGATTAAACTTGCCTTGCATTGCATAGGTTCCGGTTGGTATTGAAGGGTTTGATGCGGTTGCAAAGAAGTGAAAGATGGCCGTTACAAACATTTCCTTTGGTTCTTCAACTTGGGTTTCCGTTTTTGCGACTGGCTGAGACTCTGCTTTGACCTCCCTTATGGGAACATCTTTTGTTTGCATTAAAGATATAAAGACCATGATAAATAAAAGATCAAGCAGAGTCGTAAGTTGAACTGTGGCCTTTTTTCTTTTTTTTGTCAGCATTTAGAGAACTTCCTATTTGTTTGACAGATAGATTTCAGAGAGAATCCTTCTGTACTCCTGACTCTCATGAATAACTCTTTCGATTTTTGAATGAAAGGCACTTTCA
>SKIL01000030.1 GCA_007116425.1 Bacteriovoracaceae bacterium
AGAAGATGATGAAGTTAAAATGGACTTTCAACATGCGAAAGATCTTTTTGAAAAAGAATTTATCGTTGAAGCACTAAAGCTAAATAAAGGTAAGATTAATCAAACAGCATTAAAAGCAAACATCCCAAAGAAAACTCTTTTGCGAAAAATTGAAAAATATGAGATTAATCCGAAAGATTATTATAGCTAAAAGAGTATACTTTTAATCTTGGAAATAAATAAATGAAAAGAATATGGATTATGTCGCTTATGATTGCGACGATAATTATAGCTGATCAACTGACAAAAGGGACAGTTCAATCGACTATGGTTCTTGGTCAATCAATTGAAGTTGTAAGTGGTTATTTTAATATCACTTATGTGCGAAATCCTGGCGCAGCTTTTGGTATGGGTGCTGGTGCTAGTGATTGGGTAAGAATGATTTTATTTAAAATTATTCCAGTGTTTGCCTGCATTTGGCTTTTGGTAATGGCATGGAAAGAACGTTATGGAAGCTTAAGGTTATGTTTAGTTTACTCTTTAATTTTTGCAGGTGCGGTTGGTAATTTAATTGATCGATTTACATTAGATTATGTAGTCGACTTTCTAGACTTTCATTGGCAAGGAAGTCACTTTCCTGCATTTAATATAGCAGATGCCGCCATAAGTATCGCGGCCGGCTTATATATTCTAGATTTTATTTTAGTCTTAAAAAATGGCCCTGAAACAGAAGACCAACTTAAGAGTTAGTCTTCTGATGTAGCTTCTTTTGCAAGCTCTGTTGGAAGAGCAAAGGCATACTCACTTTCAATTTTTTGTAGAGTTGACTCGGCAATATAGAGTTCCGATTTTAATGTTTCATGACCCCAGGCCAAAAAAGCATCCTCGGTATTGTACATTGTAATTGTCTCCCAGGGGCAGTCTTGAGAGCAGTTCTGGCAACCAATACATCTTGCAAGGTCGATTTCAACCGTTTGCTTAAAGCTGGGATTGTCAGGGTCTGGACCAGGGACGAGCTCAATTGAGTCGACCGGACAACCTGCAATACACACCTCGCAACCAGTACAGCCAGACTGGTGAACAACGGCACGAAGCTTTGGCGGTCTCTTTCCTTTTCTAGCAGGCTTGAGGCGTGCCGTGTGAAATGGGTTTTCAACTAAAACTTCTGTATCTTTTTTACTTTCTGAATTCTGTGCGCTCATATAAATAATAACCTTATTACAAATTTTACTTATGGATTAGAAGTTTCATTATAACGCAAAACAATGTAAGGATAAAGCTATTTTGCTTCATTGGATTTATAAGTTATATTCCTTCGGGTGTAAACCTTGAGACGATTGTGAATTAAATTAAATAGCTGAATATGGGGCCGATTATATGAAAAGACTAAGATTTGTAACCGCAGCCAGCCTTTTTGATGGGCATGATGTGTCGATTAATATTATGCGTAGACTGCTTCAGGCAAAGGGAGTCGAAGTTATTCACCTTGGCCATAACCGGTCGGCCCAAGAGGTCGTAGATGCCTGTTTACAGGAAGACGTACACGCCGTTGCTCTGAGCTCGTACCAGGGTGGGCATAATGAATACTTTGCTTATATTAGACAATTGTTGGATGAAGCCGGCGCGTCAAACGTGAAGATGTTTGGTGGTGGTGGCGGTGTTATTACGCCAAAAGAAATTGAGGCCCTTCACGCTAAAGGTATTACTAGAATTTATTCTCCAGAGGATGGAATGAAGCTCGGTCTTGAGGGCATTATTGACGACATGATCGAAAAGGCCAATTACTCCACAATCGATGGAATAAAGTTTTCGGAGTTTGAGGGGCGGGCCCTTACGGCCAATGAGATTGGCAAAGTGATTTCCTTTATCGAGGATGAAGCTTCACTACCTTTTCAAGTGAGTGAGAAGCAAACCCCTGTCTTGGGTATTACAGGGACTGGAGGGGCAGGGAAGTCATCTTTAATAGATGAATTATTGCTGAGATTTTATCGTCATTTACCTGAGTCAAAAATAGCCCTTGTCTCGGTTGATCCAACTAAGAAGAAAACTCAGGGTGCATTGCTTGGAGATAGAATCCGTTTGGGGGCGGCCCTTTATGATAATTTTTATATTCGATCCCTTGCAACTCGTGACTCGTCAACAGAGCTTTCACCACAAATCAAAAATGTCGTGAGCTTTTTGAAATCTCAAAACTTCGATCTCATTATTGTGGAAACATCGGGGATTGGTCAGGCGTCAGACGAAATTACAAAAGTTGCTGATAAGTGTGCTTATGTTATGACTCCAGAGTATGGAGCGGCAACACAATTAGAAAAAATTGAAATGCTTGAGTCGGCAGACTTTATCATTTTAAATAAATTTGAAAAACCACGTTCTGAAGATGCATTAAGAGATATTCGCAAGCAATATAGACGAAACCATGCGCTCTTTGCGGGTCACCCAGGTGCACCTGAGGATGATGATCTGCCAGTATTTGCAACAATGGCCTCTCACTTTAATGATACCGGAGTGAATTCTCTGTTTCTTGCATTGTTAAAAGCCTTTGATCTTAAAGGTGAAGGCCTAGATTTAATTGAAGCGCAAAGAGTTCCTACATATAAAGGCGGAATCATCCCACCAGATAGAGCGCTTTATTTAAGGGAAATCGCAAAGTCGTGTCGTGAATATAAAAGTCGCTGGCAAGAAAATGCTCAAAAGCTTCGAGAATATGAAGCGTGTGAGTTAGCAAGTCGACTTCTGCCTTCGAGTGAAGAATTAAAACAAAAAGCTGCTCAGTTGCGTGAGGAATTAGGAGAGGAGGTTTTTGCAGAGCTTGAAGAATTTGATGAAACGGTAAAGCAATATGCTCAAGGAGAGTATACTTATGTTGTGAGAGGGAAAGAGATTAAAGTTCCAACTCGCTATGTTTCTTTGTCGGGCTCTTCTATATCTAAAGTAGGAGCACCCCAATTTGAGTCACTTCCTGAAAAGTATAAATTTATCAAAGCATATAACCTGCCAGGCTTTTTCCCTTACGCTGCTGGGATTTTTCCTTTCAAGCGTTCTGATGAAGATCCAAAAAGAATGTTTGCTGGCGAAGGTGGGCCGAAACGAACCAATAAGCGTTTTCACTATCTTTCTAAAGATGATCCTGCAAAAAGATTGTCGACTGCTTTTGATTCCGTGACTCTATATGGAGAAGATCCAGATCTCCGTCCCGATATTTTTGGAAAGATTGGAGAGGCAGGGGTTAATATTGCGACTATTGATGACATGGAAGACTTATATGCTGGATTTGATCTAACAAGTCCAAAGACTTCAGTTTCAATGACAATTAACGGACCGGCCCCAATTATTTTGGCCTTATTTATGAATACGGCCATGCGACAAAAACTAAGCGGTGATGACTTTTGGGATCATCAAAAGCGTATTGAGGTTATGCAGCAAGTACGAGGAACGGTTCAGGCGGATATTCTTAAAGAAGATCAGGCCCAGAATACTTGCATTTTTTCTCTCGAGTTTTCACTCAAAATGATGGGCGATATTCAAGAGTTCTTCTGTAAAAATGCCATTAAGAATTATTACTCAGTTTCTATAAGTGGATATCATATTGCTGAGGCGGGAGCGAATCCAATTACTCAATTAGCATTTACTCTTTCCAATGGGTTCACTTTTGTTGAGTATTACTTGAGCCGCGGTTTAAAGGTAGATGATTTTTGCCAAAACTTATCATACTTCTTCAGTAATGGGCTAGATCCAGAATATACAGTGATGGGAACCGTTGCTCGAAAAATTTGGGCCGTGACTCTTAGGGATAAGTATGGCGCCAATGAGAAGTCTCAGAAATTTAAATATCATATCCAGACCTCCGGAAGATCTCTTCACGCTCAGGAGATAGATTTCAATGATATTCGAACAACCTTACAAGCATTCATTGCTTTAAGTGATAATTGTAATTCTCTACATACTAACGCTTATGATGAAGCTATTACGACGCCAACTGAGGGATCAGTAAGAAGAGCAATGGCCATTCAGATGATCATAAACCGTGAATTTGGAATGAATAAAACTGATAACCCACTTCAAGGCTCTTATTTGTTTGAAGAGCTCTGTGAAATCGTCGAAGAGGCCGTCTTGTCTGAGTTTGAAAGGATTTCAGACAAGGGAGGAGTTCTAGGCGCGATGGAAAGCATGTATCAGCGTAGTAAAATTCAAGAGGAATCTCTTCTTTATGAGACCAAAAAAGACTCTGGAGAGCTTCCAATTATTGGCGTAAATACATACTTAAATGAAGCAGGCGATGAGGGGTTTCAAGAGATTGAGCTTTCTCGTTGTAGCGATGATGAGAAAAAAGAGCAGATAGATAGGCTTAACCAATTTAAAGATAAACATAAGTCTAAAGCTGAAGAGTCCTTGGCAAAACTAAGAGAGGTCGCATTGGGTGGAGGAAATATTTTTGAAGAGCTTCTCCATACTGTGAACTATTGCAGCCTGGGCCAAATAACAGAAGTTCTTTATGAGATTGGTGGTAGATACAGAAGGAATATGTAGTGGTGAAGAAAGCAAAAATTTATACTAGAACGGGCGATGGTGGTCAAACTGGTCTTGTCGGTGGGCAAAGGCTATCAAAGGCAAATGAACTCATAGACCTTTATGGAACTTGCGATGAATTAAATGCCGTTATAGGAGTCGTGCGAAGTTGTCTTGTTTCAGATGGTGATGTTAAAAGAGATGATTTGCATCAAGAGCAAATTGTATTTATACAAGAAGTCCAGTCTAGGTTGTTTGATTTGGGGAGTTTGTTGGCATGTCTTCCTGAGGAGAGAGAGAAATTTAAGCTACCTATTATTAAAGAAGGTTATGTCGTAGCTTTAGAAGAAATGATTGATAGGCTTGAAGAGCCGATGGAAGAGATGAGGAATTTCATTTTGCCAGGAGGATCTATTGCTTCGGCACATGCACATGTTGCAAGAACTGTTTGCCGGAGATTTGAGAGGCTATTAGTTTTGAGGTCTGAGAAGCAACAAGATGTTCCAGAGTATGGAATTCGTTATATTAATCGATTATCAGATTATTTTTTTTCACTGTCTCGATTTGTAAATTTTAAGCAGGGCCATAAAGAAATTGTGTGGAAGCCGGGCAAGTAAAATTTTTTAAAATAATTCCTTAATTTTTGAAATAAGCCTTGCAATGATAGATTCTGGCACAGCTTCTTTTGCCTTTTTATTTATTGCTTTACTCTTTTTCCTTTTTCTTTTGATATCTTTGAGTTGGATCATATGAGTATTCCCCTGAGTCTCTTGATCGAAGTTTACCTCGCTTGAGCTTGTTGGAAAATCGACAGCTTTATCTTTTTTGTATTTCTTTTTTGGAGGGAGGGGATCGTCGTGTTTATAATCTTGGTGAGTTGTTATGTTTGTGGAAAGATCAGTTGAGTACTCTGTATCTTCTCTTGGAGTCTCAATCACTTTAAAACTTGTTGAGGCTTCTTGCTTTGATGTTGCACTAGCTGGTACAGAAGGTATAGGTGGCAGTTTTTGCTTTTTAGACTTTGTCATTAGTGCCTGAGAACTGTTAAAGCTGGAGTCAGTGATATCTTTTTTAATGGAGGTGTCTTCTTTGGGAAGTGACACAAATTGAACAGAGGTCTTGGTTCTCGTATTTAGATGGTTCTTTTTTTCGAATACGTTTAGGCTGTCTACATCTAAAGTGATTGTAGTTCCACCAATCTGAACTTCTTCTCCTATTAGTAAAGTTGTGTGATCTATTTTTTGGCCATTAAGAAAGGTCCCATTGGTCGAGTTTAAGTCTTTGATAACAGTTATGTTTTTTTCAAGCCGAATCGCAATATGTTGACCGCTGATAAAGTCGTCCTTGATTTTAAGGTGACACCTGCTTGAGCGGCCGACAATAAATGGCTGCTGGGTCACCCTGATGCGATGTGTTGCGCTCTTGGACTGAATTAATACAATAATCGCCATAAAACTCCCTAGATAAATACTATATTAGGAGCATAGTATGATCAATCGATCAGCTTAAAAATATTGTCAAAACATGCTATAATTCGTAAATCAGAGCATAAGAAATCTATTTATTAGAGGTTTATATAATGAAAGTAGCAATAGATAAAAAAGTAAATATAGTCGAAATTACAGACAAAGCAATTGAAGAAATTCGTCGAATCTTTTCAACAGATGAATCGTCTAAAGGCAAAGGAATACGCCTTGGAGTGATTGGTGGAGGGTGTTCAGGACTTTCTTACAAGTTAGACTTTTCAGAGCCTAGAGAAAAAGACAATGTCTTTGACTATGGTGACTTCAAGGTTTTAATTGATCTTAAGTCTTCAATCTATCTCAAAGGCGTAGTTCTAGACTTTAAAGATGGCCTAAATGGAAAAGGTTTTGTTTTTGAAAATCCCAATGCAAAAAATACATGTGGTTGCGGAGAATCTTTTGCTGTTTAAAAAGCAAAGTTAAATTAGCATGAAATCAAGTTTAGGTCATCTCAGTCACCCAAGGTATTGGAGTCGCAAGGCTTTATTACAACACTTCCGAGTACTCAAAGTGAGTGGCCCGGATAGCGAAAACTTTCTAACCTCTCAACTTACAACAAATATCAAAGCACTGAGCCCTTATGGATTTCATATGAGTACACGCTTGGACAGAACCGGTCACGTTGTTGGATGGTTCTTTGTCTTGAAGCGCTCAGATGAAGAGCATTTTATTGTAGTACTCGACTCTATTGCAGACTTACTACAAGAAGACCTCGAAAAATATATCATCATGGAAGATGTTGAAATCAAGCAAACTAATGAAAAGGTGATGTACTTTTCTTGCGAACCAGGCCTTGGTTGCGAAGAAGATGAAATTTTCGAGGGCGAGCTATTTGAAGGAAGAGCGTTTTTAAAATGCCTTGAGTACAGTGATATTCCCAGCTTTGAGAGCAAGTTAGATAGTCATACTCAGTTGAGTGAAGATGATATTAAATATCTTTTTGCTTTGCATGCGATCCCTTTTGAAATGCCTAAAAATGTGACGAGTTCAATGCTAGTTGAGTATTGCGTTGATCTGAAAAAGGGATGCTTTTTAGGTCAGGAGAATGTCGCTAAGATTATGAATAATCGTGGAGCCCCTTATTTTCCAGTGATTTTAAAACCAGTGACCAAGAATTCGGAATTTATGCTAGAAACAGGGGAAATTACAATTGAAGGCAAGAAGGCCGGTAGAATTATTTCTGTGATTAAGTGGAATCAGGAGCAGTATTATTTAACCCAAATCTTTAGAGAGTTTAGGGTTAATAGTCGTGTTTGGGATGTAAATCAAGGTGATGTAACTGTTAATTTAGCAGTTCATTATCTGCCATTCTTTGGCCCTGTTGATAATAAAATAATTGCAAATGAACTATATGAATTAGGTGTTGAAGAGTTTCATCTTGAGCATACGGATAATGCTAAGAACTTACTCCGGCGCTCGACTGAATTTGATCGATCGTTTGCAGATAGCTATGAAACGCTAGGGGTTATTTGCGGAAATGAAGGTGCTCACCAAGAAGCAATAGATTTGATGGATCAATTGCTCGAAGTAGACCCAGACTCGGTAATGGCGCACACAAACAAATCTCTGTATTTTATGAAAATGGGAAAAATTGAAGAGGCCGAAGATGAAAAATCCCTGGCCACTCTTGCAAGTTTCAAGATGTTTGGAAAAGAAGCCCAAAGTAAGAAATCAGAGACTGAGAGACAAGAAAAAGAAGAAGCAGAACTCAAAGAAAGAGAGGAGATGTTTCGAGAAGTCTTAGAAATTGATGAAGATGACTTAATCGCTAATTATGGACTTGCTGATATTAGTTTCAAACGTAAATATTATCCTGATGCGATTGAGTTTTCTCAAAAGGTTTTGCGCATCGATCCGTCGTACTCTGTCGCGTATCTACTACTGGGCAAATCATTTCTTGCAGACGATCAAAAAGAAAAGGCAAAAGAGACATTTGAGAAAGGAATTTCGATCGCATCCTCAAAGGGCGACTTGATGCCGGCCAATGAGATGCAATCTAGACTATCTCAAATTTAAACTCTCAACTTGTTTTTTAAGTTCTCGGTCTAAACTAATGAGTTTTTCATACTCTAATGCTGAATGTTTCTTAATCCATTCGAATGAGTGTTCTTCAAGATCTTTATATCGATCAATGCTATCAGTGAATTCACTGACAATTTTTTGTCCAGCATCAGTAATTTTATTGTCGACTCGATAGGCCCAATCAAGTTGTGATTTACAGTGATTAAGCATGATAGTTTCTTCAAGAAAGCGAAAAACTATTTTTTGAATTTGTGAATTGTTCATTTCAGGTATGTAAGGTGCGAGAAGATCTTTGGGATCAGAGCTCTCAATAACTTTTTTAGTGAGGGATGCAAATAAAATCTTGGCCCAGGCAAAAGTACAGTAGGCATGATAGAGGCCACGGATTGGTCGTTTGGCATTTCTCCAAGGGCTAAAAAAGATTTTTTCATCATCTTCAATAATAAGCTCATCAAGGTTGAGGAGAGAGTTTAAGAAGTGATGACCATTTTCATGAATGAGGTCATCAAGGTAGTCGATATCATCTCGATGAATGAGATTAATCGTCGAGACATATGGAATATCTTGAAGAGAGTAGCTCACAATATGCTCCTGGTCGTTTGAAACCAAGGTACGCGTAAAAGATTTAAAGCATTCAAATGCATCTTCAGCATGGTACTGCAAAATGTCTAAAGCTTTAGATGTTTTATCTGACCATTGCGACTGAAATATAGAAAAATCTTCATCAGCACTAAGCTCATGGCCAACTAATAAATGTAAATTTCGCACAGATGGCGACTTAATTGCTTGGATCGCAATATTCTTTTCGTTGTTTGTTATGTGTAAAACTTGATCTTTGTGGTTGAAGAAATCAATAGTTATAAAAGGGAAGTTTTCGGGTGTTTGAGGCAGTGGATATCGAGTGAAATCAAAACCAAGGTGTAAAGCCTGTGTACTGTCTCCAATTTCAAATAGAGCATGGTAAGTAAGAGGATAGAGGTCATCTGTTGGTTCGTTTGTAATTCCAAGATCTTTAAATGCGAGAGGAAAATGTAAAATACAGTAAGCGATCAGTGTTTCCTCTTGCAAGGGTTTTAACTTGTTTGTCGCTTGAATAATATCCATTCCGTCTGTCATTAAGTCATTAAGAGGTTGAGCGAAATGTCCAGAACTCCAATAGTCAAAAAATTCTTCTTCGCTAATTTCTTCATCAAAATCTTCGTCAAAATCCAAATGATTATTATTAGTATCTTGTTGGTTAAAAACCTGAAGTAATTCGGTAAGATAAATATATTGATCAAGTTGCTTTAGCCAGTAAGAGCTAATTGCAATATTTGCTAAAATATTATCCTGTTTTGATAAAAACTGAGTGGCACAAATAAAAACTTGAACTGCTCTTGGGTGAATGAAATCCTTGTCTTCGAATTGTTTGAGATCAGAATGGACTGATGAGGCCAATTCACTTAACTGCTTCAAATTATCTTGGTTAATTTTATTATAAGATAGCTTCATTCAAATTCTCCATGAGTATGACTGTACTTTTGAACAAAGTACTTAATTAAAAAAGTGAAGTCACGATTAAAACAGTTAGATGCTAAGTGTCTGATTTTTCGAAGTGGCTGGGGCGGTCGGATTCGAACCGACGACCAACGGATTAACAGTCCGCTGCGCTACCGCTGCGCCACGCCCCAATACTCGATTTAGAATAGATCGGCAGATTATTATGGATTTCTAAATTTGTCTATTGAAATTACTTAAAAAATTAACGGGTTGCACAGAGGTTTTAATCTTGACCTTGGGGCTCAAGTTTTTGCCGGCCTGGTCCGATAGGGGCACTGGAGGAAAAATGCCAATAACAAAAGCAAATCAGCATTTTTTATTTAGAAGGTTGCTTGGGATCATTACTCCAGAAGAAATTAATGACCTGACTACACAATATTGTGGAGAAAGGCGGATTAATTTAATTGATCTCGCCTCTTTTGACTTCATGGGAATACCTGTTCCTATTAAAATGGATGTAGATGACCAAGAGGTCGTTGATACGAATGAGTCTGGTGGGCCAGAATTAGAGCTATCTGAAGGTGATGGTAGCGCAAAAATCCTTCCATTTGCACCACAAGATGAAGAGACCGCAGACTTTGAGCACATTAGAGCGGGTGAAGAGTGTGCAAAAATGCTGTACTTTGGCCTTCGATCAGATGGAGAGCTTAATCGAATTCCTAAAAGTGCTGGACCTAACTTTCACGATAATATTCGAGTAAAAGAGAAAAAGGCCGCCAGTGCCTTCATTTTACAAGAAAAGCAGAGACTAGAGCAGTCGCACAAAAAACTAAAAGAAAAAGAAGTTCTAGAGGTCTATAAAAATGTTTCCTCTATTCAGTTACACCGAGATAAAAAAGGTCGCAAAAGTGAGAAGAGCGAGACCAAGAAATATTCGTCTTCTCACTGTGGTGTGCTAGTCAATAAAAAATCATCTTAACGATTTAAATCAAGCCCTTTAATACTCGAAACTTCCTGTACGTGCTGTTCTCCAACTTGCAAGCTTGCGAGTTGATAAACACAAGCATCAATAGTTGAAACGGCCGCAGGCCTGTAGTTTCCAGAGTTTTTAACGCCACCAAACGGAAGCTTAGCGCTGGCACCAACTGTTGAGCGGTTAAGGTTAATTAGGCCTGCATCGATATCTCTTAAACATTGCTCAAAAATGCCCTGATCTTTTGTAAAAACACTTGCCGCGAGCCCGTACTCAGTAGAGTTTGCCATAGAGATGGCCTCATCAATTTCTTTATAGGGGATAATAGTACAGTTTGGTCCAAAAATTTCACTGATAAGAAAATGGCTTTTAGAATCAAAGGAGTTAGCAAAGTGTATAGATGGGCTTACATAATGACCTTGGGTTTTTCTCTCTAGGGCCTTTCCTCGCATAATTTCAGTGAGTCCCTCGCGTTTGGCCATCCCCATATAAAGCAAGTATTCATCAATCGCCCTCTGGTCAATGAGCGGTCCCATAAAAGGTTCTTGTTCGGCATCAATGGGGTGATCAACAATAATTTTTTTTGCGAGCTGATGCAGCTGCTCAACAAAACGATCTGCCAAAGAAGCGTGGATATAAACCAGGGCCGTTGAAGTACATCTTTGACCTGCTGTTAAAAAGCTTCCTTTGAGAATTTCTTGAAGTGCATGATCAAACTGAGCATCCGAATGAATGATTGCAGGGTTCTTTCCACCAAGTTCAAGACTGACAAGTTTTGATAAATCTTGATAAGTCGATTGAAGAACTTTTAGACCTACTTCCTTTGAGCCGGTGAAAAAGACACCTTTGACGATTTTAGATTGAAGCATTCGCCTTGCACTTTCACCGTCCCCTTGAACTAAATTAATAACTCCTTTTGGAAGACCCGCTTGGTGAAAGCACTCAATGAGTAATTGTCCCGAATAACAAGTTTTCTCTGAAGGTTTAAAAATAATACTATTACCTGAAATGAGAGCACTTAAGATTTGTCCATTGGCAAGATGGCATGGAAAATTAAATGGCCCAATGACAAGTGAAGGACCAATGGGTTTGAAATGAAGTTGAGCATTAGTTTCAGGCGCAATATTTTCATATTGTTTAACAGCGATACGAGGTAGTGAATCTTTAATCGTGACATCGACTTTGCCAATCACTGATGCAACTTCTGTATGAGCTTCCCAAAGAGGCTTGCCGGTTTCAAGTGAAATAACTCTAGCGAGTTCATCTTTGCGTTTATCTACTTCTACTTGAAAAGCTTTTAGATAGTTAATTCTCTCTTCAGAGGAAAGTGTACGCCAGTACTTAAAGCCATTTTGTGCCGAATCTAAAACTTCATCAATATGTCTATAGTCTAGAGGCAGAGACCAAAGAGTTTGCGATAAATCAGCGGGACAGTTTCTTTCAATAAACTTCTCAGCTGCACTCAAACCGGTCGTCGGAACTTGATGAAATTCTCCGTTAAAATAATGTCCTTTGAGTTGGAAAGTTGTTTCGGCCATGAAAACTCCCTTTATAGTGAGATAGCATTTGTATTTTCTATTCCCTTAACCAGTGAGTGATATTTTCTTGGAACATAAACACTGAGTAGGTTGTTCTTAAGAACGGAGGAAACCAAAATTGCTCTAAAGCCATCGTCTTGTGATGGAATGGTTATAAGTCGTTTGCATAAATTAGGATCTTCAAGTTTGTTATCAAGAACTTCGATGGGTCCTTGATACATGTCTTTAATAGGTTTAATTTCATTGAGTTGTGCGCGGAAGTGAGGTCCACCATCAAATGGATCTACTTCGTGTGTATAAGTAAATCCGACTGACTCGAGCATTTTTTTTACGGGCTTAGTGTCTTCGCCGACCTTTCCAATAGCATTGCGAGCGATGGTTGGTAGTAGCGTTTGATAAATCGTGTCGCTTGGATAAAGACTTAAAATAAATTCCTTATTGCTACGAGATAATACATCAGCATCGTGATAGTCCATATTCAGAAAACGCCTACCGATGGCTTCCCAAAGTGGCGAGTTGCCGTCTTTATCAAGTGGTGGCATAAGCTCAGAGTGAATCGTTTTTTTGAATCGCTTTGGATTTGCTCCCATATAAAGAAAACGAACGAATGAAATTTGCTTTCCTAGTTTGTTAGGGTTTCCTCGATACTTAGGATCTAGTACCAAGCCACCAATTTCGGTTGGCCCATCAGTTTCAATTCCAA